>JADGPW010000211.1 GCA_017882265.1 Chitinophagaceae bacterium
AAACCGGGTAGGCGGCCTGACTTAAATAACGCAATGCTTTACCGGATCTGTTTAAATATTTGTAACCAAATGCAAAAACTGAAAAGATCCAACAATTTGACTCGATGACCAATTGGAAATTCGGCACTCTCATTTGAGGTTGTAGCAAGCGCCAGGTATATAATAAAACGGCAGCAGCGAAAAAAAGCCATCGCCATTTCAAGATCATCTTCCAGAAAAAAGATCCACTCAACACAAAACAAAACCCGAAGAAGAATGCGAGCAATCCCAGGAAGAAACCGTGCCATGTCATTGCATACAATTCGTATAGATAAGGATCAACCAGTAATACTTCAATAATGAACGCTGCGATGACCATAAGCAGGCCAAAAGGATTACTCAAAATCTTTTTTATCCAGCCAACAATTCTTCCTTCTTCATTTCTTTTCAGATAAAAGAAAACCGGTGACAGGATGATCACATAAACGAAGATGTTACCCAGGAACCATAGGTGCCCGGGGTTGGGCATGTAGTTTAACCCCCGATGATAATAGTGTTGCCAAATATATATGCTGATGGGAACGATAACGAAAATCCCAAATACAAACGGGATAAAAATCCTTCTTGCCCGCTCTTTGAGCAATTGTTTCCAGTTTCTGTTTTGGATAGCAAAATAAACCCCCATGCCGGATACAAAAAACAACAATGGTATTCTCCAAACATTAAGCATGGTCATGGGAATCCATAATGACTCAAAAGGTTTGTCATTAGTAATAAACCCAAGCATGATTCCCCATGACTGGAAGCCGATGGATACATGATATAGTAAGAGCAAGCCGATGGCAATCACTCTCAGCCAATCAATATCGTATCTTCTGTTAGTAGTTGACATTTTGTTGATAGTTTTAGGTGAATAAATTTATTTAAGCATTGTTGCGATTTCAGGCCGGGTTTTTTCAAGATATGCGTAGTCCAGTTTCAGTCCCATGGGCTCGAGCATTTTACCCAATCCGTCATAACTGGCCTTAACATCAGCAAATGGACCTGCCACAGATTCATAAGCTGTACTCCCGTACTTGTTCTTTATTGTTTTGTCAGCACCCTTATCCAATAACATCCTGACAATTTCGGGGCGGCAAAAGAATGAAGCTGTGTGGAGTGCAGTAGAGCCGTCATTATTCTGGAAGTTCAGATCAGCCCCGGCTTCAATCAGCATTTTAGCCATGGCTGTTTTACCAAATAAGCATGCGCTGATTAATGGACTTGAACCTCCGAGAGGATCTTTTTCATTAAGGTTGGATCCGGCCGCAATATGTTGTTTGAGTGCTTCCACGTTGTCAGTCATGATTGCTGTGTGGATATCAATTGCAGGGGGTTTAACCCTGGTTTCAGAACCAGTAGTATTCTGAGTGGATTCTTTTCTTTCTTTGCAGGCTGCCATTGTTAACAGCGTGCATAGAAAAGTAATGGCAATAACTGCCCTGTGCGAATTGTTAGTTTGCTTTTTCATTGTATATATTTTTTATTGTTTGTGGAACTATGTTATTCGGAAGAGCAGACTAAAAAGGAGGTTGTAAGCTTTTTAGTTGGTGTTGCTCATTCCATGATTGCTGATGATTTAATTGTTTGAAAATTTTTAATATTGTTAAGGATATCATTCTTCTTTTGAATACTCCAGTAAATCTCCCGGCTGACAATCCAATACTTTACAAATAGCTTCAAGTGTACTGAACCGTATTGCTTTTGCCTTCCCGGTTTTGAGTATAGAAAGATTAGCCAATGTCAAATCCACTTTTTCTGAAAGTTCATTCAATGACATTTTTCGTTTGGCCATCATGACATCAAGGTTTACTATAATCGGCATGGGGTTATACTGTTAATTCGTTTTCAGTTTGAATTTCGATTCCTCTTTTAAAAATCTGTGCAATAACAAAAAGTGTAACGCTCATAAACAGCCACACATCAGCTCCGCCCAGGCGTAAATGTTGTGTATCGGGCATTTTCACTCCTTGATTAACTAACCACTCAGTATATTTAACTCCCCACCATGTAAACAAGCCTATCCCAAAAGACAAACAGGATACTTTAATAATAAAAAGCCTCACTTCTCTGCTGAATGGCTGAGACATATCTAGCTTTTTATCGTGCAAAATTTTTATGATCAGATAAAATATACAGGCCTTCATTACTGCTGCAATGCTTATCAATAATGTTTCTGCAAAAAAATGCCCGGGGTCGTATTTATAAAGGCCTGACAAATCATTTCCCTCCCAGAATGTTGCTGCATTAATTGGGTTTATCACCAGAGTATAAAAAGCGCTGAATATAGAGCCACCGGCTTCAATACATACGCCTATAAATATTATCCATGAAAGGATGTTTAGTATTTTTAATACCTGCATTGTACTAATTTTCATAATTGTTTAGTTTTAAAATGATAATGCAAATATAGATAAATATTTATTGATAAACAATAAAAATACATCTTTATTTAATAAAAAGTTATCCACACTCAAAAAGAAAAGCTGTCAAATTGTTTAAAGAGGATTGGTAATAAAAGAGTTATAGCTGCTCCAAAAGTCAAGGTAATTATACAAATTTAGGCGTGTTTGTAAGTCGCAGCTATTTAATTACGGCTTAGAAAATTAAAGTTTTTGGGGTCTTTCTGCAATGATCGCTAACCTTCCAGATTTCTCTGAATGTTATTTTAAATAGAGAGGGTGGAAGGTTTTTATTTTAGATTTTATTTCGAAATTAATTTTGCTGTATTAACAATGTATTGAATGAATCAGGTTCCAATGCTGCATTAATAATTTTACTTCCAACCTTAATACCTATTGTATTCTGTATTTCAGTGTCATTTTGCAGCATAACAACTATGCTTTTATCAGGATTAATGAAGGCCAGTAAATTTTTGAAACTTCCGGTCACAGACAATAGCCTGGCGCCGGGTTTCACATAATGACTCAGGTGCTTTATGATGTAAAAATCATAATTGTATTTATAGTTTTTAGTTGCAGTGTCTACACTAATTAAAGAGTTTTGTTTCCAACCCCACCTGCTGATTGAGTTTTGCTTTAGTGATGTATTCCAATACATATAAGCGCTTACTCCATTGTTGAAATAGTGTTTCATGAGGCCCCATGTATATTTAGCATACTTCCAATCGTTCTTACCATTGCCGCATTCCTGTTCTGATTGATACAAGGTAAGGTTTGGATATTTTTTATGAATACCAGGAATAGCTTCTTTGCCGGCCCATTGAAAACCCACACCACTAATATATTTTTTGCTCTTCAGATCTGTTAAGATGGTATCTACTAATTTTTCATTGGGCCTTTCCATTGTACCAAAGAAAATTTTCACGTTCAGGGCATTCATTTGCGGGCCTAAATAATTTATAAATTTTGCAAGCCCCTTTGCCGTCCATGTGCAACTTGGAAAAGGTTGTGCTGAATTAAATTCATTCTGTGGCATTACCATCGATATCTTAATGTTCTCATTTTTATAAGCCTTAATGAATTTGGCAAAGTATAACGAGTAAGCCTTGAAATATTTGTCTTCCTGTATAAACATATCAACGCCTTCTTTTCCTTCACGTTCAGGTTTCAATCCATTATCCAGGCCGGTAAAATCAATTCCATATTCATCAGACTTTATATTTGTAACTCCCTTTTGCAAACCTTTAAGTGCATAGTGCCTGTTGTATTTCATCCACGAGGGAGGTGACCATGGAGATGCCCAGAGTTTTAGATCAGGGTTGTACTTCTGCGCATTTCTTATATATGGTATTAAGGTTTCCAGATCATTGGTAATGCTGAAATTTTTCATTTCAAAGTCGCCATCCTTTTCGTCGTAAGAATACCAATCTCTTGAAAAATCATTAGCTCCAACCGGCATCCGGCAAATCGTGAAATCAGCACCTGCACCGGGAGCAAACAATTCCCTGAAAATATTTTCCCTGTCACTGTCA
>JADGPW010000212.1 GCA_017882265.1 Chitinophagaceae bacterium
CAAACATATCTGCGGTTATTCTTTCTAATTCATTAATGCTGGGGTCTTCACCAAAAACATCATCCCCGACTTTGGCTTTGATGATGGCTTCCATCATACCCGGACCGGGTTTAGTAACCGTATCAGACCTGAGATCAATAAACATGTACTGAATTTGCCTGCAAGATAATCAGTTCACCCCTCAAATTGTACAGTTGGCGAAGTGATTACAGCCAATTAGTCAGCTTTTTTTAATTTGCTGCCTGATCATGAAAGAACCCGGTTTTTTATTCTATGTACAAATGATCGCGGTTTGCCTGCTAATGGCGATCGCCGGCCTTTACGTGCTTGGTAATTTCAAAACGCTGTTTCGAAGAAAGATCCGAAATGAACTGATCCGTCAGAATATGGTTGTCTGGCTGGTGGTATTTTGCTTAAGCATCGCCATTGCGCCAATCAATAATGAGACACTCCGTTTATTTTTTTTAAAAGGCCCTTTATATGCTCTTTGGGTTCAAATCATCGGGACCACGGTCAATGTGATGTTTGTTTTTAATATTGTCAGGCTGGTCACACTTAACCGTTCCCTAAAGAGACTGTCTTCTACAAAACAGCGGGTTATTATTCTTGCTACCCTGATCATTACCTGCGTAGCCTTTAACCTTCCCTTGCATTTTGTTTTTAATGATTACAGCGTTAAAAATCTTAAATATTCCGCCTTATGGAGTGTTTACCTGGGAAGTGTTACCGGACTTGTCTACATCATGATGAGTTACCTGGATGCGGAAAAAAGCAGGAAACTACAGGAGAAAGAACTGGAGTTGTCCAAAATGAATGAATTGAAAACAAAAGCTGAATTGGATACACTTCATTCCAAAGTAAATCCGCATTTTTTATACAATGCATTGAATTCAATTGCTGATCTTTCTATCACGGATGGTAAAAAGGCAAGGAAAATGACCATCGCCCTTGCCGATCTGTTTCGTTACAGTATCAACTACAGCCATAATAATTACTCCACAGTAAATGAAGAAGTGGCGATGACAGAAGTGTACCTGCAGATTGAAAAAATAAGATTCGAGGACCAGTTAAACTATACGATCCGGGTAGATGAAGAAGCCGGTCATTACCTTATTCCCCGTTTCATCCTGCAGCCGCTGGCAGAAAATGCGGTAAAACATGGGTTGAAAATAACCGGGCGCATGACAGAAATAAAACTGGAAGTAAAGCTTGAGCCTACCGGCCTGGTATTAAATCTTGCGGATAATGGTCCTGCCTTTCCTGATGACCTTATTCCAGGGTATGGTGTAAAAAGCGTTTATGACAAACTGGATCTCCTTTTCCCGGGCAACTACGAGATACATTTCAGCAATCGCCCGCAAAAACAGGTTACCATTCAAATTTTTAAACTCATGAAAAATGACCACCTTGTTTAAAGCCATGGTCATCGATGACGAACCTGCGGCAAGAAGGCTGATGAAAAACCTGCTTTCGGAGCATCGTGACATTATAGAAGTAATAGCGGAAGCAGGAACCGGGGAAGAAGCTATACAAAAAGCAACTACACTGAAACCCGATCTTATTTTCCTGGATATACAAATGCCGGACCTGACCGGTTTTGAGGTGATCGAACGTCTGGATCAAAAACCAATCATCATTTTTACAACCGCGTATGAACAATATGCTATCCGGGCATTTGAAACTTTTTCAATTGACTACCTGCTGAAACCTATTCGTGAAGAAAGGTTGCAACAATGCGTAGATAAATTAAAGCAATTCAGCCGCATGAATAACTCTATTGATATGGTGGGGCTCCGGGATATTATGCGGCAATTCCAGGCCCCGCAAAAAGCTACCGCTCTTCCTATCAGGACCGGGGACCGCATCATCCTTCTCCGGTTTGAGAATATTAGTTATATGGAAGCGCATGATAAATATGTATATGTTTTTACAGTTGACGGACAGAAACATCTTACCGATCAATCCCTGACAAGCCTGATAGAAAAACTTCCTCCACAGTTTTACCGGATCCAGAAATCCCATATAATAAACAGGGAAAGGATAAGAGAAATGCACCGGCATTTTAACAGCCGCTATCTTTTTATCATGGATGATAAGGTAGGGACCCGGCTCACTTCCGGGCGCACTTACCATGATACTATCAGAACTGATTTTGGTCTTTAAACAATTAAAGGGATCAAAATGACGATTCACCCCAATAAACTTGCACTTCAGAAGAATTTGATTGTCTCTTCTTTTTTGTGAACCTAGTTTCGGCTCTGAAAAAGTTCTTAGTCCACAAATTCCATTTATAATGGTTTACTTCCCTTCATCCCAAAAACCTGTAAGTGTGTAACCCGGTTTCAATGGATGCGTCTTAAGGAAGTCTGAATAAATAACCAATCATCCCGAAAATAGGCCGCTTGATATAAAACAATGTTCTTGGTTATACAAAGTACCTACTTTTGGACTGTAATACTTAAAAACAAGTACTAATCATAAAACTAAAGAAATGAGAAAGTTAGTGATCCTGATGACAACTGCCATAACAACTTTATCTTTAAGTAGTTATGCACAAATGAAAAATACCCGCCAGAATGTACAGATAGGTATAGGAAAGATAAATGGCATTGTTGTGGACGGAAATGCCAAAACTATTGAGTCGGCAACCATAACCTTACTTAAGGCCAAAGATTCCTCCGTCGTGAAAATGAGCGTGGCAGATAAAACGGGTAAATATGAATTTGATGGCGTACCTGAAGGAAGATATATCGTTTCCATAACGGCTGTTGGCCATGAAAAGGGGATATCTGGTATCATTGAGATCAACACTGCTAACCCATCCGTAAGCGTTAAGACAATAGAACTGGTCCCCCTGGCCAAATCCATTACTGGCGTAACTGTAGTCGCCAAAAAACCATTGATAGAACAAAAGATCGACCGAACAGTCGTGAATGTGGAAGCTTCCATTACCAATGTAGGAAACTCGGCAATGGAAGTGTTGGAAAAATCTCCCGGTGTCACGGTCGATAAAGATGGAAATATCAGCCTGAAAGGAAAACAGGGTGTGATCATAATGATCGATGGGCGCCCCAGTTATTTAAGCGGGCCCGACCTGGCGACGATGTTGCGCAGCATGAGCGCCAGCCAGCTGGATCAGATCGAGATCATGACCAACCCGCCGGCTAAGTATGATGCAGCCGGTAATTCAGGTGTGATCAACATCAAAACCAAAAAGAACAAACAGTTTGGATATAACGGAAGTATCACTTCAGGATATACCCAGGGAAAATTTCCCCGATTCAATGAAAGTGGCAATTTCAATTATCGTAATAATAAAGTGAACCTATTTACCAGCCTGAATTATAGCAGCAATGACAGGAGTGAAGATCTTTTCATTACCAGGAATTTCCGGGAGTCCGTAACCAAGAACATTGTTTCCATTTTTCAACAACATTCCGCCATGAGAAATGAAAGCAAGTTTTTCAGCGCAAAAGTTGGTCTCGATTATTCTGCCGGTAAAAATACAACGATTGGTTTTGTATTGAATGGATACTATAATCCCAGTACCTGGAGAAGCAATACGACCACCTATATAGATGAACCCGACGGTACGTTAAGAAGCCAGATAAATGGAGTCACCAGGAATGATGAAAAATGGAAGAACTTCAGCACCAATCTGAATCTTCGTCATGTATTTGATTCGACCGGTCAGGAACTTACCATTGACCTGGATTATGTGCAATACAGGTCAACCAGCAGCCAGCCATTGTATAGCTATTATTTCGACAAATTTGGTGTACCGAATCAGACACCGGATACTTTATTAGGTGATCTGCCCCAGGATATCAGCATCTATAGCGGTAAAATGGATTATACAAAGCCATTAAAAAAAGGAGCCAAATTCGAAGCCGGGATCAAATCAAGCTATGTAAAGACAGATAATAATGCCGTGTATGATAATGTGCTGAACACCCGGGAAGTGCTGGACAGCGGCCGCAGCAACCATTTTATTTATACAGAGAATATCAATGCGGCTTATGTAAATTATAGCAGGCCCCTGGGTAAAAAATGGAGCGGACAATTTGGATTACGCCTGGAAAATACAAACGCCAATGGGGATTCAAAAGGGTATACGTTTAATACCCAGCAAAATAAGTTTGGACCTTTTAATGAAACGTTCAAAAGAAACTATACGCAGCTCTTCCCGACCGTCTATTTGCAATATTCCGCCAATAAGAATAATCAATTCGTGATCAACTATGGCCGAAGGATCAACCGTCCTGATTACGGTGATTTGAATCCCTTTATCCATTTCCTGGACCGGTATACATTTGAGCAGGGCAATCCGGACTTGAAACCCCAGTTCAGCCATAATATCGAATTGAGCCATACCTATAAAGGATTTCTGACCACCACATTGAATTACAGCATTACAAATGATATTATCCAGCAGGTGATCGAGCAGCATGAAACCACCAACGAAACATTTATTAAAAAGGCAAATATTGCCACCCGGAACCAGGTGGGAATCTCGATCAGCGCCTATAAAGAAATAACCAAATGGTGGAGCGGCAATATTTATGTGAACGTGGCTAACAATCGATTCAAAGGTGTGGTTAATGGTGATAATATCTCTATTGGTATCACCGGGTTTATGATGCAGGCACAGCAGCAATTCAAATGGGGAAAAGGCTGGGCGGCTGAAGTAAGCGGTTTTTACAGGAGTAAAGGCCTGGAAGGGGTCATTTTTATTCAGCCCATCGTTCAGGCCAATGCCGGTTTCAGCAAACAGGTATTAAAGAATAAAGCCAGTATACGATTAAATGTAAAGGACATATTTGCCGGAAGTGTTTTTAAAGGATACAGTAAGTACAGCAATGTAGACGCTACGTTCAGGAATGTGAATGACAACCGTGCGGTTAGCCTGAGTTTTACCTGGAGATTTAATAAAGGAAAGCTGAAAGCCAGTGCCGGGAAAAAAGAAGGCGGCGCTACTGATGAACAGGAAAGGGTAAAAACGGGGAACTAACCAGCCATTGATCATTGACCTTATCCTTCCCTCGCGATATTCCGTAAAGTCAGAATTTGAGAGAAAAATCACGCAGAGAGCGCAGGGCACGCAGAGATTAACTTTGATTATCAAAACTCTGCATGCCCTGCGTTCTCTGCGTGCAATTCAAATTGTTACACTACTGAATGTTCGAATTTTTTTATAGTTATTGGAATGTTAATGCGGATTTAACATCCTGATTTGATCAAATGGGATTTTAACCGCTTGTGTATCGGTAAGGAATTTTTACCCTTTGTCACGGGAAGTACGAAACTTGTCATATTTCGCTTCTGCCTGACCGTTTTAAGTGGCAATTTTAAATCCTGGCCGA
>JADGPW010000213.1 GCA_017882265.1 Chitinophagaceae bacterium
ACCTCGTAGGGTATCATCGAAGCCGTGGTGATGATCTCTATACGGGAAGAAGGACCACCGGCTTCCTGTGCAATACGCCGGAGTATTCCCAGTTCAAAAAAGTTGAGATTATTACGGTAGATCTCGCCGGTTTCCAGGTCAGTGCCTTTATCCTCTGCACCGCCTACCGCGATGAGTTTTCCCTTAGGATGGCTCATTCATTGGGGTTTGATTATCAACAAAAGTAACTGATAAAATAAATTAACGATAATTAGGTTATTGGTAGTATGTGGATATCCTGTATTAGTGTTATTCAAAAAAAACAATAGACAATAGGCAATTGACAATTGGTGATGGGAAAAAAACGAAAGTAATGCAAGGCTATTTGTCCATTGTCTATTGCCCATTGCCCATTGCCTATTGTCCATTGCCTATTGTCAAACGCTGTTTTAAAAAATAAACAACAACACCCGCTATCGCAATAAGGCTACCCCAAACAGCAAGCCAACCGGTAGAAACGAAAAGAAATATCCATATCAATATGGAAATGATGACCGGCACAGGGAAAAACCACATTTTATATGGAAGATGCCTTGTTCCATAATTTCTCCGCAATAAAACGACTCCTACTCCCTGCGCTATGAACTGTACTATGATCCGCATCGCGAGGATCGCATCAATTACGAACTTCAGTTTCATCAATAAACTAAAGACCAACCCCAGCACACATAAGAAGATCAGGGAGATATAGGGAAAATTCTTTACAGGATGCAGCTTTGAAAATATATTGAAAAAATTACCATCTACTGCCGCAGCATAAGGAACTCTTGAATACCCCAGCACCAGGGCAAATAACGAGGAAAAAGCGATCAGCAGGATCAAACCAGTAACGACAATTCCGGCCGAGTGCCCATATATTCGTTCCATGAATGTACTGACAAGGTACCTGTCATTTTCATTGACCGACTGCCAGGGTATCACCCCCATCACGCTGATATTCATCAGCAGGTATAAAATAGCGATCCCCGCGATTGAAATAAAAATGCTGCGGGGGATATTCTTTCCGGGGTTTTTTATTTCTCCCCCCAGGTGACAAACATTATAATATCCTAAATAGGCATAGACAGTTTTTACCGAAGCTTGTCCGATGGCTGCCCAAAAAGCATAGCTGAAAAAAGAAGTATGACCGGTGGGAAATAAGTTTACAGTATGTTCCTGGTGCGTCAACCCGCTAATGATGATCCAACCAATCGTCAGTACCACTATGGTCCCCAATACGACCGAAATCTTCCCAATCGTTTCGATCTTTCTGTAAAGTAAAAGAAAAACAAGGATCACCAATCCGCCGGAAATGATCTTTTGCTCCCATTCATGAAGTGGAACGAGATAAGTAAGATGTTGTGCAAATCCGATCGCTGCAGAAGCCATGACCAATGGGGCCTGGATACTGGTTTGCCATACAAATAAAAAACTCATCAATCTCCCACCTTTTTCGCCGAAAGCGATGCGGTGAAAATTATAGGTGCCGCCCGCCAAAGGATATTTTGCTCCCAATTCACTCCAGATCATCCCATCCATAAAAGCGGTAAAAGCTCCGAATATCCAGGCCCAGAGAAATAATCCATTATTGAACTGCGCCACCACAAAAGGCATCACCACAAAAGGCCCGATGCCCACCATATCGATCATATTGATGGAAGTGGCCTGGAGTAAATTTATTTTACGGTTAAGCAGTAAAGACAAATTAGTATGTGGTTTTGGTGTGGTTGGAAATAAATACTGAACAGATGAACAAGCCTGCCCGACTGCGTCATTCAGGCGGGGAATTAAGAATGTCGAAAGCAAACATTCTGAACGTTAAATGAATTTCATTTTAATTTGCAATCAGGCATGATATTCAAATTACGTAGTTCCCACCTTCGTCAGTTCGAAATTCCTTGTCAGTCTGTCCGACATTCTCTTCAACTCTTCGCAAATGCCGTTATCCCTTCTACCAACACATCCAGGTTCTTCAGCGTGGTATATACATTCGGTGTCACTCTTACTCCATGAATATTTTCCCATTCAATACCTACTGTGTGGATCTTGTATTTATCAAAAAGAAAACTGTCGAGGTCACCCACCTTTTTCCCTGTTACCGATACGCTGCCGATTGCACAGCCCCATTTCGGCATTAAGGAAGTATGCAACTCTACTTTGGGAATAGTTCTCACTTTTTCCATCCAGTAATTCTTCAGGTAATGTAAGCGCTTTTCTTTTCTTTCAGGTCCAATCATATCATGAAATTCGATGGCTTTCCCAATGGCCTGTTCAATAAAGAATGGCCTTGTACCAAGGTTCTCGAACTTCCTGATATCATCTTTCAGCGGGTTTTCACTGGTTGCAAAAAGCGGGAAGATATTTTTGATCTTCTCTTTTTTCACATACAGCATACCGCTGCCAATCGGTGCATACAGCCATTTATGGAGACTGGCTGCAAAATAATCTGCATCCAGGTCCGGAACCTTAAAATCAAAATGGGCAAAAGAATGAGCCCCATCCACCACTACCTCAATCCCTCTTTTATGTGCTTCCTGTGCGATCTTCCTGACGGGTAATATCTGGCCGTTCCAGTTAATAATATGGGTAATGTGTACCACCTTTGTCTTAGGCGAAAATGCATTTATATATTGGCTGGCCAGGTAATTTTCATCTTCACTCGGTAGTTCAAGATTGATCCATACTATTTTTATCCCATCCCTCATTTCCCGTTGTTTATAAGCATTGATCATATTGGAATAATCCTGTTTGGCCGCCACTATTTCATCACCCGCTTTTAATTGCAAACCAAATATCACAGTCTCCAACCCTTCTGATGAATTCCTGTTAATTGCAATTTCTTCTGCTGAACAGCCGGCCATTATAGCGAGGTTCTGACGGAGTGGTTCACGACCCTGGTCCAGGATCCGCCACATATAATAACTTGGCGCCTCATTGCTTAGATCATAATACCTTTTCATCGCGTCCTGCACCGTTTTAGGCGCAGGCGAAACCCCGCCATTATTCAGGTTGATCAACCCGGGAGCTACCGTAAAAGACTGCTGGATATAATACCAGAAATCTTCTTCACTGGCAAGCTCAGACGGTGATATGCCATCGGCACTTCTCAACGCTTTTTCAAGATTCCTGCTCCATGCAGGCTGAGCAAACGAGGCTAAAAAAGCAGTAGCAGAAAAAGCACCTGCTCTTTGAATAAATCGTCGGCGACTGGTAGCTGGCATATCCTCAATTTTAAGTTCCTAAATGTACCTAAATATGAGATAAAAACTAATAGTGAATAGATAATAGTTCACTTAGCAGAAGAAATTTTAAAGCTTTGATACATTTTCAAAACTGTAGGGTTTCTTCGATTTTAATGCACTATTATCTATTCACTTTTATCTATTAGTTCTACCAATTATTGGTTACCTAATGGAAAAAAACTAACTTCCAACCTGCCTGCCGGTAGGTAGGTTTCAACAATTGTGGTATGAAAATATTGGAGATAAAAGTGCTGAAAGGCCCCAATTACTGGAGTGTTCGCCGGCCTAAATTGATACAAATGAAATTGGACCTGGAGGAATTGGAACACCAACCTACTAACAACATTCCTGGTTTTATTGACCGATTAAAAAAATTACTGCCTTCATTATATGAACACCGCTGCAGTGAAGGGATACCGGGGGGGTTCTTCAGTCGTGTAGAGGAAGGTACCTGGATGGGTCATGTGATCGAACATGTAGCTCTGGAAATCATGACAATGGCAGGCATGGATTGTGGGTTTGGCAGAACCCGGGGCACCGGCGAAAAAAAAGGAGTCTATTATGTGATATTCGATTATATGGAAGAAGATGCCGGTATTTATGCTGCTCATGCAGCCGTCCGGATCGCACAGGCTTTAGTGGATGGAAACAATTACAGCCTGGAAGAAGATATCCAAAAGATGCGCGAGATCAGGGAAGAAACGAGGCTGGGACCTTCTACCGGCTGTATTGTGGAGGAAGCGGCAAAAAGAGGAATTCCGTTTATCCGGTTGAATAAACAAAGCCTGGTCCAGTTGGGTTATGGCGTAAATCAAAAAAGGATCCGGGCGACCATCGCCTCTACCACCTCGAACATTGCGGTTGATATTGCAGGAGATAAAGAAGAAACAAAATTATTACTGGAAGCAGCGGAGATTCCGGTACCCAGGGGAACGGTCATAAGATCGGAGATCGGATTAGATGAAGCGATAAATAAATTTGGTTACCCTCTGGTCATTAAACCTATTGATGGTAATCATGGCAAAGGAAATACTACCAATATCATTAACAGGGTACAGGCCCTGAATGCATTTGAAGCCGCCAAAGAGTATAGCCGAAGTGTGATCGTGGAAAGATTCATCACAGGTTTTGATTTCCGTTGCCTGGTGATCAATTATAAATTCATTTGCGCGGCCTTAAGAACACCCGCATCCGTAATTGGTGATGGCAAACTTACCATTCAACGGCTGATCGGAGAGATCAACAAAGATCCCCGTCGTGGTTATGGACATGAAAAAGTGCTGACGCAGATAACCGTGGATCAGTTCACACAGAAAATGCTGGATGATGCAGGCTATTCTTTGGAAACTGTTCCAAAAAAAGGAGAACGGGTCATACTTAAGCCCACTGCTAACCTGAGTACCGGGGGCACCAGTATTGATGTGACAGACGAAGTGCATCCCGCCAATATTTTTATGTTTGAACGAATTGCAAAGATCATTGGCCTTGATATTTGTGGTATTGATGTAATGGCGGTAGACCTTAAGACTCCGGTTACTGAAAATGGCGGATCTGTTCTTGAAGTAAATGCAGCTCCCGGCTTCCGCATGCATATCGAACCGTCGAAAGGGCTGGCCAGGAATGTGGCCGAACCAGTCGTTGAAATGCTTTTTCCCAAAGGAAGTGCAGGACGGATCCCTATCATCGCCGTAACCGGGACAAATGGTAAAACAACCACAACAAGATTAACGGCGCATATTGCCAAGAGTGCAGGGAAAAAAGTTGGTTATACTACATCGGATGGAGTTTACATTCAAAATCAACTGATGATGAAAGGCGATTGTACCGGCCCGGTCAGTTCTGCTTTCGTCCTGAAAGATCCTACTGTTGATTTTGCCATATTGGAATGTGCCAGGGGCGGTATATTAAAAGCAGGCTTAGCATTCCGGAATTGTGAAGTTGCGATTGTTACCAATGTGGCAGCGGATCATATGGGATTGGGTGGTATCAATACAGTGGAACAAATGGCCAAAGTAAAAGCCGTTTTACCAGAGACCGTTTTTCCGCACGGGTATGCCGTATTGAATGCGGATGATGATCTTGTATATGCCATGAAGAAGGAACTGGATTGCCATGTTGCACTCTTCAGCATGGACGAAAATAACCCGCGGATAAAAAAGCATTGCGCGGAAGGTGGTTTATCTTCTGTCTATGAAAATGGTTTTATCAGCATCATGAAGGGCACCGGGAAGATTAGGGTAATGGATGTAAAAGACATTCCACTGACCTATGAAGGAAAGGCGATCCATAATATTCAGAATTGCCTGCCGGCCGTGATGGCTGCCTATTTGTTCCGTGATATCACGATCGAAGATATCCGATCTGCATTATCATCCTTTGTTCCTTCCCCTGCGCAAACACCGGGAAGACTGAATTTCTTCCAGTTCAGGCATTTTACGATGCTGGCCGATTTTGCGCATAACCCGCATGGTCTTAGACTGCTTTGTGATTTTATCAGTAAACTGGATTACCCGCTCAGGATCGGCGTGATCAGCGGAACCGGCGACAGGCGTGACGAAGACATCCGTGAATTAGGTGAGATCTCCGCGCAGTGTTTTGATGAGATCATTATTCGTTGTGATAAGAATTTGCGGGGCCGTACCGCCGATGAGATCATCAGCCTGCTGAAGGAAGGAATTATCAAAGTAAATCCCGATATGCCCACCACCACAATAGCTAATGAAAATGAAGCGCTGGAATATATATATGCCAATCCGCGGCATGGCGCTTTGTATACTATCATGTGCGATGTGGTCGCAGGGGCGCTGGATAAAATCAGGGAATTGAAAGAAAGAGAGGAAAGCGAAAAGCCACTGGCTGTTACTCATTAGCTTTAAACACCAGTTTTCTAAATGATCTATATCAAATTTCATACAGGATGCCTAAAATCCATTTGGGAAGAAGGCCACCAGACCTTATTTTTGCAATCCTCATAAACAGCCCTTCGTCAGGCTCAGGGCATTGACCCATGGTGTAATGGTAACACTACTGATTTTGGTTCAGTCATTTATGGTTCGAATCCATATGGGTCAACAGCTAATAAAAAGAAGACCTTGCAAATCAAATGAATGCAAGGTTTTTTCTTTTTTAGGTCTGATATGGGTCGGAAATTTTCTATTTAATATTTCTCTCTAATTCGTTTTCTACAACTTCATTTCCTCGTTTGACTTACAGAAAACTATTTTATTGGAAGCAGTATGTTATATTCAGTATAATAAATAGAATCATTTCAGGTGCATTTTAAAGGCTCAAAATGGCCCTTATTTTACCACCCTTAGATTCACACACACAAATTGAAAATCTGAAAGGAAGCGACTCAATAAGGCGGGGGGGTAGAGCGAAACACAAACTGACCGGCACAATTGTTTGGGTGGGTTGCGTTAGCATTACACATAATAGAAACTGAATTACTGGAATGTTCTTTTAAATTCTTTTTTGTCATAATAAGCCAATTGAGTTATGCTTATTAAGAGAAAAATAAATGACTGTGTTTATTTGAAACTTAAAATTTATAATAAATTTTTATGAAGACTTTTCCTTTTGTAATAAAAAAAAATTATAATTTATTGGGGCAACGGTTCAATTTTTGATTATTTAATTATAAAATTTTGCACTACTGCCACTCTTACCCAAAAATTGCCAGCACAATCCATTATTTGCTTCCAAATTTAAGCCATCATTTTGGAAACAGGGAAATCCCCGGTGAAAAATCGGATAGCTTAAATCGCCTCTTTTGGGCCTTGAACAGCTTTATAGAAGCCTTAAAATTGATTTTAAGGTATGTACACGCTTTTATAACTCTTTACAAGAACGAAATAAATCATTAGCTATTTGTCCATCAAAAAAGGTTTGTAGCAATAATCGCCTTAAAACAACCGCTGACAACAAAGGGGGGGGTAGCCAGGTTGAGACTTTGAACTGGCCCCTGTTCGAGGCTGGGTTGTTAAAATCAGATATATAATGGTTTTTATGCTATAATCAGTTAAGTGAGTCGTTTTAAACACAAGTTAAAAAAGAAGGTAAAACAGCCTGTTTAGACCCCCTCTATTGATTGAAATACTTCTTAAATAGCAAACTTGAGAACGCTAATAAATTATCATTAAAAAAAGTGATTATCATAAATTTATATGATAAATACAACTTCAGGCAATCAAATCGTCACAAATTTTTATTATAAAAAATCTACCTCACTTCTTTAGGGCAAGAATCTTTTTCTTGATAAGGGGTAAGTCTTCAATACCATCTATGAGATACACTTTAATTACTTGTTCTTTGATGTCCATAAGTTAACTTTTTGGTGTCAACCTATTTCAGGACGAGACAATATGCAGATGAAGATTTATTCGTCGCCCCCGCTGACGCAAAACCCTGCTGTTAGCAGTATACCCTTTTGCCACTTTGTTAATATCTCCCCTTAAACCAAGCAGCGATGGATTTTTGCTGTTTGTTGTTTTTATTTTACTTTAAATAGATAAACCCCGCCGCCTGGCGGCAAAATAATACCCGGGAAACTAACTTCATTGAAGTAAAGGTGTTGATTAGTGTTTTTAAAATTAATTGAAAAGCTTGCCTTAGAACATTCGTCGTTTCTTCTGAATACATTTGCAGCATTACTAATAAACATTTTGAATATTCCACGTCTTTGAGGAATGATAGCAACTTTAAATTGATATCGTTGTAAATTTTCCGCAAACAAATACTCCCTAAACTGATTTGTATCCGGCCTTGGAACAGTTATGCCTTTTATTAAATAAAAATGAAAATCAACATTAACAAATTGAGTTACTACTCCTGGAGAAATAAGTTCGCCAATACCAATAGCAGTACCCAAATTTTGGGCATTATCATAATTTATTATCTGGCCAGTACTTAAATCTGAAAGCAGTACAGACTCATCCACTTCGAGGTAAATCGTGTCACCAATAAGAATGCTATCCTGATCTGGATATCCTCTAATTCCCATTTCAAAATTGTAATTAGTGATATTACAATTTTTTCTTTTTTTACAACTATCCCCAAAGCTAATCATGCCAACCAAAGTCAGCATGATTAGAAAAAGTTTCCAATTAATAGACATAAAAACTAAAAATTAAATTAACTCCAGCTGATGGAAAAGAGTTTCTGTTCGAAGGCTCACCGTTTGCCGCTAACTTCCTTCGGATTCCGCCTCGCAATGGACACCCTTTCGCTTGACTAATGCTTTCTGCTGCAAAGTGCATTTGGGACTTCCACCTTATAGCTAATACACATGCCTGGCGCACTATAACAAGCAGCCAAAGATTTAGCTGCTTGTTATATTTTTATGAATATTTCAGAAGAATTTAATACACTTTAAAATAATAAACCCCCTCTCCCGAAATATTATAGCCTAAATAAAAATGTTGATCTGCATTTATAAACTTTATTGCAAAACTTGCTTTGTCACAAGGGATATCATGGGTATAAACATTTGCTGAATTTTCCACCAATACTCTGAAAATGCCTTTACTTTGGGGAATGAACCCTACTTGAAGTTTGTATTTGCCATTCTCCTCTTGTAGCATATATTCTCTTAATCTGCTCGGGTCTAATGACGCAATATTAACCCCCTTTTTGATATAATAGTGAAAAGAATCAGCAGCTGGTAAAACACTGGTACCAGACATAACCTGGCGAATTCCAAATACAAAAGACAAATTGACTGCATTTGAAAAATTTATTAATGTATTTGTGTTCATATCTCTTAACTGAACACTATCATCTATTACAAACCATAAAGTATCTTGTAATTGAATGCTATCGCCACCAGGACTTGCGGTAATGTTTGTCTGAAAATTGTAATTATTCTGATTACATGATGACCTTTTCTTACACGAAGAATATATTGATACTGCAAAAATAAGTATTACTAAAAAGCTTCTGAACATAATCAATAATTATATCCGTTAAA
>JADGPW010000214.1 GCA_017882265.1 Chitinophagaceae bacterium
AAGCTAAAAAAGCCGGGCTTACAATTTCCGAATACTTAAGGCAGATGGGAATAAACGGAAAAATTGACAGTCACCAAAAAGCACTTCCTAAGGAAGTTTTACTCTTTACAGCTACGCTCAATCACTCAGCAGCAAACCTCAACCAGATCGCTAAAAAAAGAAACTAAAATGACGAATTAAACGCGATAGAAAGAGCAGAATTGCAACACCTCTGCAGCACCTTGAAACAATTGGCTCGTGAAATAAAAAAATACCTGGAATGATTGGCAAAATAATTACGGGAAAATCTTTCAGCGGATGTATAAGTTATTGCCTGGAAGATAAACTTGTCAAATCTATGGAAGTTGCTTTTAAAAACCGAGCTGAAATTTTACAGTTCAATCAATGCTTTGGGAATCAAAAAGAACTCATCCAACAATTTAATGAAGTCCGGTGGTTAAATCCTAACCTTTCGAAGCCGGTTTTACACATCACTCTAAGCCTGGCTCCAAATGAAAAACTGGATAAAGGAACCTGGTCGGAAATAGTAGCAGATTGCGCAAAATATTTTGGATTTGAAAACAATCAATTTATGGCAGTTAGCCATGCCGATACCAGCCATCAACACCTTCATATTATTGCCAACCGGATCGGCTTTGATAAGAAGACGGTTTGCGATTCCAACAACTACAAAAAGATGTCTGCCTGGTGCAGGGAAATGGAACAGAAATATAACCTGCAACAGGTCCTAAGCCCACGGAAATTTTTGTCGAAAGAAATGCGTCAAATTCCAAGGTTCGATGCAAGAAAAACTGTTATGAAAAATGATGTAAAAGGCAGCGAGCTCGGATATTCCCTGGCAACAATTGAAAAGATTTTACAATTGTCCTTGCAACAAAAACAAACCCTTTTCATTAACGGCATTCCAAAAGAACTTCTTCAAAAAAACGGCCTGAAATTTAACCAAAAGGCAGTGAAATATTTATCAGAAGAAGAGTTAAAAGAAATTAAAATCAGGCAGCATACAATACTCGATGATTTACTTAAGCCAATGCATGCAGAATCAAAGGTCCCCAATGAATTTCTTAAGAGAAAGAAAACACAGCACTCGCAACACTTATGATTCAAAAATAAAAATTTAAAAAATGAACATGGAAAAAGAAATATTAGAAACAGTTCTCATTGAGTTGCTGGAAGAATCTAAAAGGATCAATTTATTGGTGGAAGAACAGAACAAAGAAATACAGGAATTAAAATCAACCATCAGTGTTTTTAATAGAAAACTTACTGACATTAACGTGCTGGCACCAGACCCGGACACAAGGCCTTTAACAAAGATTGTTGCAGAAGGAATAAGCAGTATACAAAAAATAGTAACAGCCCAACCAAAAGAGGTTGTTCATGAAAAAAGGATTTTGTTTTTCCCCGAATGGAATCAAAAATTATATTATAAGATCATCTTTGGAAGAATTTTATTCTGGATACTCTGGGTTATCATAGCTACCTATTGCTATTTCCTTGGCCAGGATTACCTGGCGCGTCACTATTGACATCTAAATCCCCATCATTTGAAGGAGTAAATGGCGGCAATTATTAAAATTCCAGCAAAAATATCATAAGAAATCTCTTCAATATTTTTTCTAAATTTGACCTATGGGTAATTCAGGTTTAGGGATACGGCACAAATTATACGATTTCATCCGGGTGGCCGATGAAAAACAGCTAAATGCGATTTATCATTTACTTCAAGATCAAATTGAACAGACAGAAGAATGGTGGAAAGACAAAGCATTTACTTCAGAACTTGACCATCGCTACCAATCTCTTGAAAATGGCTCAGATAATGGGTATACTCTCGATGAGCTGGAAACATCAGTAAGTAAATTTCAAAAAAAAAGATATGGCTAACGTACCAGCTCGTGTCACTATTTTATCCAGTCGTGCCCAAAAAAAAATTACGGAAGCATGAAATTGGTGTGAAGATACAATATTGTTGTTTGAAGCCCCTAAATAAAGGCTACTTTTATACACGGTTTAATATCATTTCTAATGCAAACACTTACTGTTGAAATAACCAATGATAGTGCTTTAAAGGTGCTTCAAGACCTTCAGGAAAGGCATTTGATCAATATTCTAGCTAAAACCAATCTTAATTCCCCGGTATTTCCTGGAGAACCCTTGACTACGGATGAATTCAAGGAATTAATATTAAACAGGGAAAATGGTTCAAGTATTAGTTTAAAAGAAGCCAATGATAAATGGGCAAAAAAGAAAAAACATCTATTAAAACCCACCAGGTAAGAATACTTGACGAGGCATTTAGTGATATAGATCAAATTGCTGATTTTATTGCCAATATTAATCAACAACCATTAAACGCAGTCAAAGTAACCGAAGCTATATTTGAAACAATAAATAAGATCGGCCAGAATCCGTTAGCCTATAGGGAATGTGAACAATTGCCCACCAAAACAAAAATCTACCGCCGCGCAGTATGTTTGTCCTGGATAATTATTTACAAGATTACCAAATCAGGAACACTAATTCTCAGTGTAATCCATGGCTCCCGGAGCCCTTTAAGGATCAAAAAGCTCAGAAAAATAAAATAACTTCTTGGTGGGAATATTTATGTAACGACTTTATACATATTGTTTAGGAAAGGCTAAAATAACTTCATAAAATAATTCCTTACCGTACAACACACCGTACAACAAATAAAAAAAGCCTTAATAATTAATTGATTATCAAAGCTTTAAATATTTAAAGGTGGTGTGGGGCGTCCGTTGGAACACTTTGGAGAACACGTCTAATTCGTCTAAACATCTGATTTATAATGATATTGATAATGATCTACGTGTGTCTTTGTCTAACTAAGTTGTTTCTTTTTGGATATTTCCGCGCACGGTTCTGCGCCCGCATAAAAACATGTTACTCCGCTGCCGGTAATTGAACCAATATGTGAATAGTAATGTAAATCAGCTACAGTCCAAGCTGACTGGAACACGAAATATCCCGCCAGCATAAAGCCGTGGCCGTAGCAGCAACCAATGGCGATGTTATGAATTATGATAAAAGTATGAATGATCTTGAAGTATATCGCTGGACAGGATGGTTTGGACTAGCATGTGTAGTTTTTTGGTTGAGTCAGTTCCCGCTATACATGATGGATTCATCACTTCCTCGAACCTCGCTTTAAACAGTGTTTCTACTTCGCCCAGCGACATCTTTAGCAAAGGAAGCCCACAACGCCTTCCCCTGACTGACCTTAAATCTTAAATCAATTATAAAACTTCCGGAACCATTAAATTATTAATTGTCTACTAATTCCTCTGTCAACCCCTCAGGAGTGGAAACAAGCAACGTGCCTTGCATATATTTTTCCGCATGTTGGGTTGAATCAAGACCTTCCTCTTCATCTTTGGAACTTACCCGCATTGGAAGTATGGCATTTACAAATTTGAAAATGCCATAAGAAACAATGAAACTGTAGCTCACCACAATCACTAAAGCCTTAGCCTGGGTTAGAAAAAAAGAGAAGTTCCCATAAAACCATCCATTATTTCCTGCAGCGTTAACCGCTTTGGTAGCAAAGATGCCCGTCATTAACATGCCAACCATGCCGCCTATACCGTGGCAGGGAAACACATCTAATGTGTCATCAAGTCTTGATTTAGATCTGAAGTGAACAGCTGTGTTTGAAATAACAGCTGCTACAACACCAATAAAAACACTTTGGGGTATTGCAACAAATCCTGCTGCCGGTGTTATTGCTACCAAGCCAACAACTGCACCAATGCAGAATCCAAGAACAGAAGGTTTTTTACCTTTCAACACATCAAAAAACATCCAGGATAATCCGCCAGCGGCAGCGGAAGTATTTGTGGTTGCAAACGCAGATACTGACAAGGTGTTTGCCGCGCCAGCTGAACCTGCATTAAAACCGAACCATCCAAACCAGAGAAGCCCTGTTCCGATAAGCACATAAGGAATATTTGCTGGGGGAATTTCTTTATTTTCAATGTGAACCTTTCTGCGTTTCAAAACCATTGCCCCGGCAAGCGCAGCACAGCCTGCAGAAATATGAACTACTGTACCACCTGCAAAATCGAGTACGCCCATTTGCGCAAGAAATCCCTGGGGGTGCCAGCTCCAATGTGCAAGAGGAGCATACACAAATAAACTAAATAATATCACAAATAATATAAACGATGTAAAGCGTATCCTTTCAGCAACGGCACCCACAACAAGGCCCGGTGTTATGATCGCAAACATTAACTGGAAAAAGGCAAACAAGGATAGCGGTATAGTAGCTGCTCCCACCCAGGACTTACCAGAATTAACACCTTTAAAAAATAAGTGCGTCATTGGATTGCCAATAATTCCATGGAAGTCTTCACCAAAGCACAGGCTATACCCGACTACTATCCATAAAACGCTTACTATACCAGCCGCTATCAGGCTCTTGATCATTGTGGAAATAACATTTTTCCTGTGCACCATGCCCCCATAAAAAAACGCAAGCCCCGGTGTCATAATAAATACCAGTGCTGTTGCAACAAGCATCCACGCAACATCAGCGCCGTTGTATTTACCGTCGTCAAAATTTGGAAGGGTGGGAATAAAAGCACAAACAGCAGCGATAATTAATAAGATTAAAAACGGTGCTACCGATTTTAGAGTGATTTGTTTCATGAAAGACTATTTTGGTTATAAATTACAAAAAATAATATATATGCTTCCCTTCTGCAATTTTAGTTAAGTTTTATAAATAAAATACAATAAAAACAGATATTATTTATTATAATATAATATCGATTATTATAACTATCTTATTATGAACTATTTACAATTTCTGCCAACAAACTCTATTTATTTATTGTTAATAAATTTTCAGATTATAGAACAAGTGGACAAGAGAATGAGAATTGTTATAGCATTTATTTAAAGAGCTTTTTAAATTGCCTTATAATATTTCGCTGCAGTGGGAGTTTCTTTTCTTTTACGATGAACAGCAAGTTCTGATGGTGGCAAGCCGAAAATTAGCCACCCCTGGCCAACATCCACATTTGTAGCCTTTAATACATTTTTGAAAAACTCTTTATCCGCTTCAGCATTTTGACTGCAGATAATTGCACGGGTTCCGACGATCATAAAATTTTTATTTATAGACGATGAATGCCTGGCGGATAATGAGAATTAACACACCAGTTTCGTTATTGACAATTTCCTAACTTCTCCAGGGAAAGCAACCTGCTTTTCAACTCTCCTAATACATCCTCGCCCGTGGGCTCAGAAAAGCCTGCCAGCAAGCGCCTTCCCTGGTCAACCATCAATTGTCGATCAGGGCAGCTGGGGAGAGTAAGGGTAATGTCAGTAAAAGCCCGCATTAACCGCAAGCTAACGGCAACATCATTTTTAGCATAGGATCGTATCTGCTCAAAAGCCGATTTAGCCAGCCTGTCGAAACCTAAGAAA
>JADGPW010000215.1 GCA_017882265.1 Chitinophagaceae bacterium
AAAGAACATTTTTTTCATAGCGTTTTTCCCTTGGTTATAGCCCCCTCCTCGTCATAGGTTTGAAGCATCATTGGCCAATGAGCCGGGGATGCCGAAAACCGGGTAACAGAGTAGGGAAATCATTTAAAAGTATAGCCATGAAAAAATTAATTACGATCACAATGGTGATAGGTAGTCTTATGTCCTGCCGGAAAGATGCACATGAACCCCAGGTAATAAAGGATCAGAACATACAAGCCGGGGTTGAGAATGGTCACCTGGTCTTTAAAACAACAGATGATTATAATAAAGTCCTGGATTCGGAAGATCCAGGCCACCTGATAAAAAGGCTTAAAGGAGGTGAAACCTTCATCAGCCTTATGGACCAATATAAGAAACGGATTAAAAGTTCAGCAAAGATGATCGGGAATTGTAATGTCCCGGACTCCTTGATCAAGGACAATGAATCATTTTTTTCAGTACTTGACCAGGATGGCGTCGTGCAGATAGAAAATACATTATACCGTTATGATTATTGCGCTGACCGGGTCTGGGTCATATCCGCAACGAATGCAACTAACAACAGTTTTTATTCTGATTTTATGAATGGTATTGAAAGAACAGGCGTCGTAGGTTATTTTCCATCTTATGTAGATGCTTTAGAAGCGGTAGTCACCGGGTATACTACTATGCCAGATGAAAACAGTGTACAGGGAAATGAAATATTTGAAAGAACGGGATTATTGGGTGAGCAGGTGTTGGAGCATTTTGATGTGAACAATAATGAAAAGAATGAAAAGGAGACCAACCGGCTTTTTGGAAAACTGCACTATGACAAATTTGCTATTTACTTTCATTTTTTTGGTAAAGAACAGTACGAGGCGCTTGGTCAGCTATCATTTTTTCCTGACTGGAGAGTAAATTTTAAATATGATTACCAGAGAAAAGGAAGTTCTTCAGAAAATACAGGAACCGGCATCTTATCCCCCGCAGGTAATAATGGGAATGAAGTGGCTAAGACATTTTATGAAGGGAGCAGGGGTTTAAAAAGCGGGGATGCCACCTGGGATGTTTATAATGTACTGGCCAAATATGTTTTTATTGAGCGAAACGCGGGATCGCTATGGGAGCAAATTATCCATTATTCGCTCCCTACTTTTCAATATGTAAATAATTACCCGTACATAAATGGGGCATACCGGCATTTTATTATAAGTTTTTAAACTGAAAAACTGTTCACATGAATTACAAAACCGCCATTCTGTTTGTATTATTATGTTTTTCAACTTTTTTAAGTATATCTCAAACACATCCCCAGCTCAGGCTCAAGCTGGGGATTGTTAAAACCTTTGCCTCACCATTTGTATCAGAAGGATTTGCGTATAAGAATGTGTCAGTAAATTCTCCTTATCCTGTCCTGGGTCTTGAATTCACTAAACCGGTTAAGAATGAACATAATAATTGGTTTGCCGGTGTTTCTTTTGACATCCAGGAATTCAGATCTGCACCCAACCTAAACAACTTTGATTCTTACCTAAATTCCGGAACTATCGGTCTCAGCCTTTACACATTGCGTTTTTACGGTGGATTTGAAAAAAAGATCGGTAATAAAGATATCCCCGCAAACAAGAATTATTTTAGTTTTTTTGGGGGACTTGGACTTACGTTCAATAAGGGTCCTGACCTGGGACCATTTGGGACAGGACCGGCTTATGGGATCACCAAAGATGGCCGTCAATTTATTAGCCCGGCAAACACCAACCCATTTATTCCAGATCCCTATTTAGAACAGGTTTATGTGGGTGACGGTTCTTTTTTATCTCCCACAATTTTTGGAGGACTACGCTGGCATATCCGCAATAAGAAAGGTAATGACGCCATGACAGTGGAATTGCTGGGTAATTATGGGCTCACCAGGTATTATAATTACAAGATGCCTTATACACTAGACGGTGTGCCTTATATGGATAAAATGGGAGAGAAAGGTGTTTGCCTTCAGCTTAATTTTTTAATTCCTTTGAAGAACTTTGGAAAAAGAAAGACCAGGAAATAGGATAGTAACTAAAAATAAATTCAACATAAAAGCACATTCCGGGATTGAACCCCAACCCTGCCCCCCAAAAACCCTTCTGCCTAACCGGGCTATACCCTCTATCCAGAAAGTCCACTACACAGTGGACTTTCTGGATAGAGGTAGTGGACTTGGTAGGGAGAGGATTTTTTGAAGGACACTTTTATAGGAATTGGGTCCCGCAATATGCGGGAAGGAATTTGGGCGATTACCCCCTTTTTAAGATGAGATAATCGCAATTCCTTTTTTGCCCTGACTTTCGTGACGAATGGCCAATGTATTGCCTGCATATTGACCCGACATTGGTGGGATATTAACCCGACATTGGCGGGATATTGCCCTGGCATTGCCTGTTTATTGACTCGATATTGACCGTCTTGTACTGAAAAAAAACACCGGAAGTATTCCCGGAGTATCCCGGTAGCATACTGACTATATCCTGAATGCTTCCTGAGTGTATCCTGACAGAATTCTGATAGCTTCCTGTAAGTAATCTGAATACGGCCTGACTTCTTTCATCTATCCTTTAGCTTGCATTCATCTATTTTTTATCTATCATTCAACTATCCTTTATCTATCATTGATCATGCATCACAAGAGTATGCAGACTATATAGGAGTATATACAAAAAACAAACCCCGGCGTTATGAGGACCGGGGTTAACGTTACTGTTATGAAAAGAAAAAAGTTAATAGGGTGTGTTTTTCATAGGGACCGGTATTTTCCGGTAGTTAGCTGGTTTTAAAAACGGGTCTTAAAAAAGCAAGAAAGTTGACTGGCATTAGATCGCTGGATTTTCAAAGGATCTGGAATAATTTTGGACGGTTTGATTCTGGACGGATGGGATGCGATTCATTCGTGTCAATCAACTTTCTGATGCAAATGTATACGCCTACTCATTTGTTAACAAGAGCATAACTGCCCTATTTACTCTATTCGGGAATTACGCAGCTACTCGTAATTGTCCGGGAATTCTCGCGTAGTACTCCGCTCCTTATTATTACTACCTGGTAGTTTCCGCAAATTTGAAATCAAGTACTTCCCCTATAGTATATGTAACAGGAATTTTCCATCTTGCATCCTGAAGAAATACTAAATCCAACTTTTTTACCAATAATTTAAATCCATGAGAAACCCCGACACCCTCCCCGTTGTTAAAGTAGCGATCGCCGACGACCATGCCTTGTTCCGGACCGGCGTAAAGACATCCCTCCAAAGCCGTAAAGACATTCAAATGGTGGCTGAAGCCGAGAACGGTATGCAGTTGCTGAACCTGCTTCGCCATATTCAGCCGGATGTGATCCTGCTTGATATACAAATGCCGATCATGGACGGACTGACCACGCTGCCCGAGATCAAAAAACTCTACCCCAATATAAAAGTGATCATGCTCTCCATGCATAATGATCATTCCGTGATCTCCAAGATGATGGAGATCGGGGCGAACTCCTACCTGACCAAAGAATCAGGTTCTGAAATGATCTATGAAGCGATCCGCGCCGTATATGAGCAGGACTTCTTCTTTAATGACCTTACCAATAAGGCCCTGCTGAGCGGTCTGCGTACCAAGCGGGTAAATGAATCTACCATGCCCATGGAGGTACAACTCACCGATAAGGAAGTAACGATCCTGAGGCTGATGTGCGATGAAAAAAGCACTAAGGAGATCGCCGATATCGTGGACCTGAGCCCCCGCACCGTGGAAGCCATCCGCGATAAACTCAAAACCAAGACCGGTACCAAATCAATGGCCGGACTGGTCATGTACGCGGTGAAGGCTGGATTGGTGGAACAAGCGTAAAAAATGCGGCCCCGGCCCCGGCCCCCTCTAAATCTCCCCCGAAGGGGGAGACTTACGAACCCTCTGTAATTTCGTATAGTCATTCGCATAAAGCGGGCTTTTCGAGAAACTGATATTTAGAAAGTCATTCCGGGATACGGGGTGACTTTTTTAATTTACTTTGAGAGGGTGAATCATATATGCTTCAATGGTGAGATCCTGCCTGCAGAGGAACCGGTATTGTTGGCTTCCAACCGGGGCTACCGTTATGGAGATGGATTATTTGAGACCATGAAGCTGGTAAATGGAGAAATAAACCTGGTCAGTTTTCATTTTGAAAGATTGTTTGAAGGTCTTTCTCTTCTGAAATTTGAAAGACCCCTGCACTTTACGCAGGAAAAAATATTACAGGATATACGGGAGCTATGTAAAAAGGACGGAATGGAAAGCCTGGCCAGGGTGCGGCTCTCCGTATTCCGCGGAAATGGGGGTTTATATGATGATAATAGAGGATTGCAATGGATTATCGAATGCTGGCCCATTGATCCCCATAGTTACCGGGATGGGATTATTATAGATATTTACCCGGGAGCGCAAAAAACGATGGATAGTTTCTCCAACCTGAAATCAGCGAATTTCCTGCCTTATACCATGGCAGCGCTTTTTGCAAAAGAAAAAGGACAGGATGATTCCATTGTGTTGAACACGGCAGGCCGTATTGCCGATTCCACGATCGCGAATGTATTTATTATAAAGGACGGAAAGATATCCACCCCGGCATTAAGCGAAGGTTGTGTGAACGGGGTAATGAGAAGATGGCTGATAGAAAAGTTGCCGGATGCCGGCCACCCGGTACTGGAAACCTCTTTGACGATCGCGGACCTGGAGAATGCCAATGAGGTCTTCCTGACGAATGCAGTACGTGGTATTTGCCGGGTAAACCAATTCCGGGATAAAAAATATTCGGGTTCGGTAATAGCCAGGATCGATGATCAATTCATAAAGATGATTTCCCGCTGATCATTTAGTAATGGCTTACCCGATAGCTATCGGGTTTGAAAATAGCCGGTTCACCCGCAGGGTTCTGCGAACAGGACTCTGCGAGGAAGATGGAAAGGCGGTCCACTGGACTCTGTGAGGAAGATTTGATTCTCAAAGAATTTCTCTTCCCGCCCTTCCCGGCAAACTTAGAAATTGATAGAGTAATTCAATCCCTTGAACCGCGGATTGACAATATTGTTGGATACAGATCCAAACCGGTAACTAAAGCCCACCCCAAAATTATACTGGAAGGAAGATAACAGCTCCCGGTTATTGACCAGCAACTGGTCCCGGGTGGCTTCCCCTTTTCGGAGACCTATCTGGTCGTGGATCAAACCATAATTCCCGTAGATACCAAAAAGCAAACCCTTCGCGATCTTCCAGTTTACAGCGCCATTAAAACTCAGGTCATTTTTGGAGAGGTCATCAAAGTAGTTGGACCAGAATATCCCCAGATTAATATTTCCCCAGGGTTTATTAAAGGAGGTAATAATACTTATGGATTGTTGTACCTGCCATTCCCGGGTCTTGAAATAAATGGTGGTATCGTAGTAAATGTTATATTGAGGCCCAAGATAGTATTGTACAACGATGCGCTCTGTATTGAACTTTGAATAAGGAAACAGGCTGTATTCCAGGCGGGGTCTTAATGCGTAACCGCTTTTGATATTACTGTATAAATTGTTTTGATAACCTGAAGTGAAGCCGACCGACCAGTGTTTATTGATACTTTTCGCCACCGAGAAGCCCGCGGAATAATTCTTTCTTTCAAATTTTGTTTCTCCGGTACTGTCTTTAAAGAAGTCGGCGCTTTTATTGGCCGATATATTAATATCGGTTTTCCAATTCTCGGTTTCCTGGTCCGCATTAAAATACCCGTATAAGGAGTTTGACCTGCTATTCTCATTGCCATTGAATCCACCATTGGCGCCAAACTGGTACACCCAGTAATTCCAGGGGTCGTTTTTAACCCGGGTTCCTGAGCTATCTGATACTGTAGCTTCCCCAGGTGAAAAACTGATCTGGAGATCTTTCGCTGCTTCTGTTTTGGCGATATACCGGGTGAGTCCCAGTTTCAGGTACTGGACAAGGTGTTTTCTTTTTTGATCATCGGTAGCTGTGGGATCGTTAAACAGGGTCAGGGTATCATTCAT
>JADGPW010000216.1 GCA_017882265.1 Chitinophagaceae bacterium
AGATAAAAGTGAATAGATAAAAGTGAATAGATAATAGTGTCCTCATTCGAAAAGATCTATCAGATTTTGGAAATTACTAAAGTCCAAAGGACTATTCGACCTAAGAAACTATTATCTATTAACTATTATCTTTTCTCTATTAACTTCTATATTTGGTTTCCATGAATAGGGAACAGGAAATAATAGAGTTGAAAGATCTTATCCGTCAGCTTTCCAGTGAAATGTCTTTACATTATGAACGATTGGAGGGTTTGCAGAAAAGATTAAATGAACTGGAGAAAGATAATATTCCGGAGTCTCAAAAGAATGGGAGGAAGGATATTGATAATCCAATCAACCCAACAGACTCAATACAGGATGAAAAGATGAGTCTTGAAAATTTCATCGGGCTTCGCCTGATGCATTTGGTCGGTATCGTAGTATTGGTGATAGGCATATCCATCGGGGTGAAATATGCTGTTGATAAGGAATTGATCTCGGAAACAGCCAGGATCGTTATGGCTTACATGGCAGGCGTTATTCTATATTTATTATCCGACCGCCTGAAAAAAAAGTTTGCCCTTTTCAGCGCTATTCTTTTTAGCGGGGCCATGGCTTCCTTGTATTTCACGACCTACGCGGCTTTTGTTTATTACCAGTTGTTTCCTTTTGGTGTCGCTTTTTTGGTCATGGTTGCCATAACCGTTTTCACCGCATATGCTGCCATCAATTATAACAGGCAGGAGATCGCCATTCTCGGCATGATCGGGGCGTATGGAATACCTTTCCTCATCAGCGCCAATTCTGATAAAATTCAATTGTTCTTCGCTTATATTTTATTGATCAACGCGGGGATCGCTTTTCTTTCTTTCAGAAAATCATGGAAGGCCATGATCCTGCTGGCCATGCTGGTCAGCTGGGCGCTCTATCTTAGCTGGGCATTCCTCCGGTATACTCCCGAACAGGAAATGCAGGCCGCTATGTTCCTGGGTGCTTTTTATTTATTATTCAGTATAGCTTCCCTGGGTTTTCCTTTATTTAAAAAGCAATCCTTACAACGGATCGAAATTCAGCATTTCCTTCTAAATAATGTATTAGCTTTTGCAGCAGCATTGGTCATTTTTACCAATAATCATTTTGATAAAAGGAGTATGGATATTACGGGCCTGGGATGCCTTTTCTTTTTACTACAGGCTTTTGTGGTGAAGATTTCATTGACGGCAGAAAAACTGCTCTTCAAATACCTGGCCGCCATGTCCCTTCTTTGCCTGGTGTTTTATGTGGGCATGAAATGGGAAGGAATAACCGTAACGATGGTCTGGCTGGGAATTGCCATTATTCTTTTTATTGCCGGTGTAATAAGCAAAATGGCCTGGCTGCGGTTGATGGGAATACTTTTGACAGGCACTACCTTGATCAAGCTCGTCATTATTGACCGGGAAAGTTTTACGACTATCCAAAAAATAATTGCTTATATCGCCATTGGGGTCTTATTACTTATTCTTTCCTTCTTTTACCAAAAACTAAAAACAGGTAATAGATAAAAGATAATAGTGAAAAGATAATAGTGTCCTCAGCTGAAATGACCTTACAAGTTAGAGAAATTATCAAAGCTGTAAGGTCTTTTCGACCTAAGAAACTATTATCTATTCACTTTTAGTTTTTATCTTCTTCCACCGGTTTTATCTTCTACTATAATTCGGCGCTTCTTTCGTAATCTCAATATCATGTGCATGACTCTCTCTCATTCCCGCATTCGTGATCTTTACAAATGCTGCTTTTTGTAATTCAGTGATATCTTTGGCGCCGCAATAGCCCATACCGGCACGAAGACCCCCGGTGTATTGATAGACTACTTCTTTCAGATAACCCTTATAAGCGACCCTTCCTTCAATACCTTCCGGAACAAATTTATTTACATCATCCTCCACGTCCTGGAAATAGCGATCACTGCTGCCGGTGGCCATAGCGCCCAGCGAACCCATGCCCCGATATTCCTTGAATTTTCTTCCTTCATAGATGATCGTTTCACCGGGACTTTCTTCAGTGCCTGCAAAAATGCTGCCCATCATCACACAATTTGCCCCCGCTGCTAACGCTTTTACCATATCACCTGTGTAACGGATACCGCCATCGGCAATGATCGGGATATTCTTTTCTTTTAATACCGAAGCGGCTTCCATGATAGCGGTCAGTTGAGGAACACCGGCACCCGCAACGATCCTTGTCGTACAGATCGAGCCAGGACCAATCCCTACTTTTACAGCATCGGCTCCTGCTTCCGCGAGGGCATTTGCTCCTGCAGCGGTGCCCACATTTCCAGCGATCACATTGATAATTTTAAAATTCTTCTTAATATCTTTCAAGGCAGCGATCACCCCCTTACTGTGACCATGTGCACTATCAAGCGCGATCACATCCACCCCTACCTGTTGGAGGGCATACACCCTGTCCAGTACATCTTTGGTGATCCCAACGCCGGCCCCGATCAATAATCGACCGAATGAATCTTTCACCGCGTGGGGATGACTTTTTAATTTTAATATATCGCTATAAGTAAAAAGACCCGTCAACTTACCCTGCTTATTGATAATGGGCAGTTTCTCGACTTTTGTTTTTTTAAATAATTGTTCTGCTTTCTTCAGATCGGTTCCTTCCGGCGCCGTATAGAGATTCTCTTTCGTCATCACTTCACTCACTTTACGTTTGGGATCATCTTCAAAGCGCAGGTCGCGGTTGGTAAGAATGCCCACTAGTTTTCCGTTCTTATCAATGATGGGGATACCCCCGATCTTATTTTCCCTCATCAGCCGGAGCGCGTCACCTATGGTGGCGTTGGCTGTGAGTGTGATGGGATCCAATATCAGACCGCTTTCACTTCTTTTAACTTTCCGTACCTGTTCGGCCTGTTTTTCGATCGTCATGTTCTTGTGGAGGATGCCAAGCCCCCCTTCACGGGCAAGCGCCATTGCCAGGGCCGCTTCCGTAACGGTATCCATCGCTGCGGAAAGCAAGGGAACATTCAGTGTAATGTCTTTGGTCAGTTTGCTCTTGATATCCACATTGCGGGGCAGCACCTGGCTGTATCCTGGCATCAGGAGTACATCATCGAAGGTCAGACCTTCACCATAAAATTTGTTGGAATTGTCTTTAGCGGGGGCCCGCCTGGATGACACGGTCGGACGGGAAATATTTCTTGTTGCCATGTGCAAAGATAGGCGACCGGATAAATATAGGCAAAATGAAATTCGGCAGGTTTATAGGCTTAATCAGAAGTCGTGGAGTAGGCAAATCTGACTATCGTCAGGCTTGGAATATCTTTAATTATCAAAACTCGGCGTGCTTTGTGATCTCTGGGGAATTTTTTTCAAAGTCATTACTTTCCAGCCAGAATCCAACTCAATTATTTCAACTCTTTCAAAATTAATTTTGCAACCTTTGGATCAATGATAATTTTATCATGTTCAAAGTCAAGTTTTATACGCCACTTCTGCATCGTATTAACTCCAATAATTGCTTCTTCACTTAAATCAGGAACTACCATAAATTCATCACTCAATCTCACCTCTTCATAAAAGAAATCACTGCGCAAGGTATTATAGATCTTAATAAAATGTCCTTTGCTTATCATAGCAAATTCCAACGGAAGCCGTAATTTTTCTACCATCCCTATTTCATTAGCATTTTCCGGAGTTATACAGGAGAAAGTAGCGCCACTGTCAAATAATGTATAAATTACTTTTTCTCCTTTAGAGCCCATAAAACGTAAAGGGATTTTAATAATACTCATAGTGCTGTTGTGGATCCAAAGGTAAAATTTATCTGATCAACGCCACTGTTCCTTTTTGAAAAACCGGCAGTTGGGTATCCCGGTTGATATAACTCAGCATCCAGACATAGACACCGGTAGGTTGCAATACGCCTTTGAACTTGCCATCCCATTTTTGTGTCCAGTTATTGGTATGAAATACCAGCTGCCCCCAGCGATTGTATACCTTGAAATCATAGTTATCGGCTTTTAATGCATTATGCGGCCAGAAAGTATCGTTCAATCCATCGCCATTGGGAGTAAAGGCTGTGGGTACGCCAATATAACAAAAGTCAAGTACGGTCAACGTGTGCCAGGCGCTGTCATTGCATCCCAGTGCGTTATTAGTGGCTACCAGTTTCACTGTGTAATAAGCTTCATGGTTGATAGTGGGAAAAAGAAAAGGGGGTGGATCCTTCAGGTTACTCGTGCCGATAATATCATAATTCCAGCGCCAGACATCTATCAGCCCGGTGCTGGTGTTGGTAACAGACAGTTTATCTTCCGGGCAAATAATATCGGTCATGGTAAAAGAAGCTTTCACTTCATTAGTAAAAATAATTACAGTGCTTGCGGTATCCATGCAGACGCCGTTACTTACGATCAGTTGCACATTGTTTGTACTATTGGCAGGGAAAATGATAGTATGGGTTTGTGTGGTGACAGGAGGATCATTATTGAATGTCCAGTTCCAGTTATTCACACCATGGGCGCCATTATGCCGGAAGGTTAGCGTGTCTCGCTGGCAACCAAATGTAGAATTATATTGAAACAGGGCCGACACTGTATCCACCGTATTAAAAGGAAGTGTTTGGGTGGGGGTCTCCTGTCCGCATTCATCAATGAGGATGGTCCCATCCGTTCCGGCTTTCAATTTCAACAGGTAACTGCCCTGGGTATAAATAGGAGCAGATAATTTTACCACGACATAATCGGTCTTTCCATTTGTGCAATTCCCAAAGGCACTGCTCACCGTAACCAGGGTCGGACCAGTGACTGAGAAATCGCTACCATTGGGGGCAATACTGTTGCAGTTTATTTTCTTTGGAAAATATATCTTTAAAGAATCAGGGGCACAACCTACGCGGCCAATACTATCGGCAAAGATGGGTTGAGGCACTGCATACTGAAAAGTAACCTGTTCGCCCGCCACTATACCTGTATTGCAATTATCCAACAGGGTATTTCCATCGCTGCCATTATTAATCACCAATTGATAATTGCCATTTGGCAAAGCCGAGGCAAGGGTAATGGTTATTTCATCAAAATTAAATGAGGACGAACAGGTGGTGGTGGTCGCAGAAACAACCGTGGTGGCCGCCGGTAAAAGACTGAATTCACTACCGTTGGCCGTAAGGCTATTACATTTAATGTTCTTATTAAGTTTCAGCGTAATGATCTGCCCGCTGCAATCGGGTTTTGCAGTGAGCATATGCGGTACGGTAGGATCAGTAATAACCGCGGTACCTCCCCCAAACGATAAGGCGTACCCGCTTTGTGTATCGGAAAAATGACTGATCATCAACAGGTATTCATGTCCCGCTATCAGGTTAGGCATTAGAGCAAACGTAGGGGCGTTATCCGTAGGTACCGAAGCACATTGAATAAAATTAGCGCCTGTTGCCGAAGCCCCGGTCGGTCCGTAACTGCCTGACCAGTTACCGGTAACTACCAGCGTATTGTCTGTGAATATATCATCGGGGATATGACCGGTGATATCATATAACTGCCAGTCATAATCTTCGTTGGGAGCGTTCGGGGTGATGAGAAACCCCAGGGTACCTGATACAAAGCAGGTAAATTTATAAAAGAAAGGGTTTTTATTCTGGTACAAAGCGCCACCCGGAGTGCCGGAACACCCGGGTACGTACAGGTCATTGGTGGCACAGATCGGCACATTATTTTGTTGAAAGGTAGAGGTGCCGCAGACAGGGAAAGCGGTGGAAGGGGTTTGCCCCAACGTAGTGCAAGCCTGTGAAAATAGGGAACCTGTGTCCCAAAAGATAAGGCTAAGGACCAGTAAAGTTTTCAATTTAGCGAATGGCTTCATGGGGTGAAATAGTACGAACGTTTTTTTTGTCCAAATATTGACAATAAAACAGGCCAATATGTTGCCTAAATGATCAGGCCAGCTGGTATAGTTTCCCCGGCAAAGATAATACGACGTTTTGTAACTCAAGGTTTAATATGGCTACAGCCACAGCGCTGCTGCTTAAACCACTTATATAATTGATCTCGTCAATATGTACGGTTTCTTTTTCTTTTAAAAGAGTAACTATGATCTTTTCCTCGGCTGCCAGTTCAATAAATAGTTCTTTTTGCTTTTTAACGAGAGTTTGTCGAAGGGCCCATCCCATTGTCTGAATTAATTCCTCAGCATTTGTAAGTAACAAGGCTTTATTATTTTTAATAAGATAATTGCAACCGGCGCTCTTGGTATCGGTTATTTTGCCTGGTAAGGCAAATACATCCCGGTTATAACCATTGGCCAGCTCCGCTGTGATCATGCTGCCGCCTTTACTTCCTGTTTCAATCACGATCGTGGCGTCACACATGCCGGCCACGATCCTGTTGCGGACGGGGAAATTATGTTTATCCGGTTTGGAATCGCTGCGAAACTCCGTTAATAAACCGCCGCCATGATTGATCATGTCTTTGGCCAGCGTGGAATGTTCGGGTGGATAAAGCTGATTCAGCCCGTGCGCCAATACACCCACCGTAGCTAATTGATTTTTGATCGCGGATTTATGGGCAATGGCATCAATACCATATGCAAGGCCGCTGACCACCAGGATATGCTGATCAGCTAATTCCTTAACCAGTTTCTCTGTTACCTGTTTGCCATATTCGGTATGATTTCGGGTGCCGATCACCGCGATGATCTTAGCCACATTGAGATCGGCATCCCCACGATAATATAGCAGGGTAGGAGGATCATAACAATTCAGCAGTCGTTTAGGGTAAGCGGTATCAGTAAGGAACAAAGGTTTTATTTTATATTTTTCGATAAAGGCGATCTCTTCCTCCGCTTTTGAAAAATCAATGAATGACCGTATCGAATCGGCCTTTATAGTACCAATACCTTCTATTTTTTCGAGGGTAGATCTTTTCGCTTTGAAAATCTCCGTGATGTCAAAATGTTGTAAGAGGATCTTTGCCTGTACAGGCCCGATATTGGGGATTAGGGTCAGGGCAACCTGGTATAATAAATCATTGTTCATGGAAAGATAGCCGGGGAACTAAAATAATTGAAAATGCCATTTTGACAATGGGGAATAACCCCGGAATACACGGAATAAAACCAGTCGGGCAGTCGGGCAGTCGGGCAGTCGGCAGTCGGGCAGTCGGCAGTCGGCAGTCGGGCAGTTGGCAGTTGGCAGTTGGACAGTCGGCAGTCGACAATCGGGCAGTTGGCAACCCGACTGCCAACCCGATAGCTATCGGGAGCTGACTGCTGACTAATAGGTATTGATTTTCAGACGTTTAGATTTTATATTGAAGAACAACAATTAAAAAACCTTCTCCCTAGTTAGTCCACTACCTCTATCCAGTAAGTCCACTGTGTAGTGGACTAACTGGATAGAGGGTACAGCCCTTTTAGGGAGAAGGGTTTTAGAAAACCGGTCTTAAATTACAGGAGGATGGGGCAGGAATGCACTTTCTACATTTCCAGCCCGTTCAGACAGACCGGGAGAACCTATCTGCCGCTTGACAAATTTGGGAATTAGGACTGAGTCAGGGAAATGATTCCTGGAACGGAAAAGAAAATTAAGAGACAAATTGTTGAAATTACATTTTCGGGATATTCAATTGTTTGCAAATTGAATAACAAAGAAACTTTTCCAATTTTGGATGTCTTG
>JADGPW010000217.1 GCA_017882265.1 Chitinophagaceae bacterium
CACATTCAAACTTACAGGGGTAAAAGTAGACTATGCTGACAATGTAGTTTTTGATGGCAAATGGATGTTTCTCAATAATGTTTTGACACTTGAATGTGATTATAATAAAACAATTGCCAATCCGATACCACAGATTATTAATGTGGTTTTCATAAATAGCAAAAAGTTCTATAAAGTTGAAGAACCCTTACCAGGTTGTAAACTTTATACGGTGTTCCAAAATATAAAATAAACTTCGCTTAACATCCAATCCTCCTGTTGAATAAATTATTTCATCATCAACCATTGATACTATGAACAGAAGGAATTTCATTAAGGCGGGCTCGGTCGCGGGTCTATCGATCACCTCTCTTGCCATTGCATCCTGTACTACAAATTCAGGTAATGAGAAAAAAGAAATCGGTGTCAATAAGCCGGAACCGTTTTCTGATGATTTTGCATTGAATGAATTCACCCTTGATCAGTTGCAGCAAAAAATGCAGAAAGGTGAATACAGTTCAAGATCTATGACCGAACTCTATCTTGATCGGATTGAGGCGATAGATAAAAAGGGGCCTGCCCTGAATTCGGTCATCGAACTAAACCCCGATGCCCTGACCATTGCCGATGCGATGGATGCCGAAAGAAAAGTCGGGAAGCTGCGGGGTCCACTCCATGGCATACCTGTTTTAATAAAAGATAATATCAATACCGGGGATAAAATGATGACCACGGCTGGCGCGCTGGCCCTGTTGGGAAATATAGCAAGTAAAGATGCTTTTATTATCAAACAATTAAGGGAAGCAGGTGCCGTATTACTGGGTAAAACAAATTTAAGTGAATGGGCCAATTTCAGATCCACCCGCTCCACCAGCGGCTGGAGCAGCCGGGGAGGACAAACCAGGAATCCAAATATACTGGACAGGAATCCCTGTGGTTCAAGTTCAGGTTCAGGTGCCGCGGTATCTGCTAATCTTTGTGCGGTTGCCATAGGTACAGAAACAGACGGATCGGTTATAGCGCCATCTTCTTTTTGTGGTATTGTAGGTATCAAGCCTACTGTTGGTTTATTAAGTCGCAGTGGTATCATTCCCATTTCTAAAACACAGGATACGGCTGGTCTCATGGCGCGGACCGTGAGAGATGCCGCGATATTATTGGGGGCGATAACAGGGATAGATGCTGATGATCCCATTACCAAAGAAAGTGAAGGAAAAGCACAAAAGGATTATACCGTTTTCCTGGATAGTAATGGATTAAAAGGAAAAAGGATCGGGATCGAAAAATCATTCCTGAAAGGGCATGAAGGTATGGTAGGATTATACCAACAGGCGATCGATCTTTTAAAAACCCAGGGGGCCACGATCGTTGAAGTTGATCTTTTAGAGAAGATAAAGATCGCTGCTTCGGCTGAACTTACCGTATTGCAATATGAATTCAAGGACGGAGTGGATCGATACCTGTCAACTGCGAACGCTAAAGTAAAATCGTTGAAGGAGGTTATTGCTTTCAACAAGGACAACGAGGCAAAGGCTATGCCCTATTTCAAACAGGAAACACTGGTAATTTGCGATACAAAAACCGGTCTTGACAACAAAGAATATACCGATGCGCTGAAGAAAACACTCAGCACCAGGAAGATAATTGATGATATGATGAGCAAGGACAAGCTGGATGCCATAGCCGGCACCAGTATTGGCCTGGCCTGTTGCATCGATCTGGTCAACGGTGATTATGATACGGGGTTTTATTTTTGCCCTCCCGCTGCCATGGCCGGTTACCCGCATATAACGGTTCCCATGGGGAACGTGTTTGAATTACCTGCCGGTCTTTCTTTTATCGCCGGCCCTTACCAGGAAGGAGAAATAATTAAAATGGCTTATGCTTTTGAACAGGCGTCAAAAAAAAGAGCGGCACCTAAATTTATTAAGACCGCGGTCGTTTATTAATGGGTGATCGTGTTTTAAGTTGAAAAAGATATCGCGCAGAGAACACAGAGGACACAGGGAATATTTTTATTAAAAGACATTTTATGCCATCTCATGTAAAATGCGGGATGCAAACTCAACCTGAAGCTTTGTATAATTTTATTTTTATGAAAAAGATACTCCTTTTAATGTTCTCGTTTTTTGGTAACATCGGGCTTTCCTACAGCCAGGCGATTGATACCGTTAAAACGTACAGTTTTGGTAAGATGCCTCCGATCTATGGCGAGGACAAGTTGTATTGGGAAAGAAATTATGATGATAAGAATCACCTGTCATTTGAAGGATTGAGATATAATGACTGTTTCACGGGGCCCTTTATCAATTATTGGGAAAATGGTAAGGTAAAAACAAAAGGTCAGTATTTACCCAATACGACCCGTGACTGGACAAAACTACAGGAACGCGGACTCTGCAGCGTGGAGACGGGTGAATGGAAATCGTACGACGAAACCGGAAAGTATACAAGTAGCGTCTTCTACACGAATGGGAAAATGGTCGCCACTCCGCCAATAGATACGGTGTCCACTACCAATTACGGTAAAATGCCGCCGGTCTTTTTCGCCAACAAAGTTTACTGGGAACGAAACTATGATGACAGGCATCACCTTTTATTTGAAGCACTGAAGTATAATACATGCTTTATCGGTCCTTATTTTGCCTATTGGGATAACGGAAATATTAAAACAAGGGGCCAATATGTGGAAAATACAAGCGGGGACTGGACGAACCTGAAAACCCGTGGCTTATGCAGTGTGCAGGACGGAGTATGGAAAAATTATAATGAAACAGGACAGGTTAGTAAGACTATTATATATGATAAAGGGACGATTATAAAGGAGGACTAGGGAATTAGGAATTTGGAATTTGATGGGGGCATTCTTAACTAATTCCCTATTCCAAATTTCCAATTCCATCTTCAGTCTTTTCTAAATTTCAAATTATCAAGGACTCCATCAATTACCTGTTTGCTAAGGGGTTTTTCCAAAAAATAATTGATGCCTTCGTCCAAAGCAATTCCTTTTATCCATGCGGATGAATCGGCAGTGATCATTATTATTTTAATTTCCTCATCAATTGATTTAATATTCCTAATAAAATTTACTCCTAATCCCTCCGGGAAGCTGTTATCGAGAAAAATGATAGTGGGTTTCATGTAGGACAGGCATTCTTCAGCTTCCCTGAGGCTGTGCACCGCCAGGGAAAGTATTTTTCTTTTCTTTAACAGGTTGGCCAACAGGAAGCTTGTGTCCACATCATCATCAATAATCATTGCTGTTTGAACTCCCATTTTCAATACTTTCATAACTACAAGCAAAAATTCCGCCCTTTTTATTACGGCTGCGGGGCTGATAAAAATGAGTATTCTCTTACTCACCTGAGTTAAAATTTCCCGGATTCCACATTATCAGGTATTTCTTCACCCGTGCGATATCTATTAACTAGGGTAGCCGGGTTAAGAAATAATATTAACTTTAAGAAAAAACGGTATGGCTGAGAACAAAAAAAGACCGGGACATAAATACAGGAAGCCCGCCGATATACCCGCTGCACAGCGGGTAAAAGGAAGGATATTTTGGGCCTTATTGTTTGCTGTATTTGGCCTCCTCATAGGTTTTATGGCGGCAAGCTCTGATTATATTGTATTGGTTATCGCGACAGTGGCTGGCGGCTTTATTGGTTATCTGATCGGGAAGTCAATGGAGAAAGAAAAATAGCTGCTTCCTGAACCTTAATTCACCTATTCCGGAGCTTTCTGCTATTGTCTGGCTTCTTGGACATATAATATAATAGGATGCCGGGAAAAAGTTCTCCGGCTTATATTTTTGTACTTGCTTTTTCGCAATCGGGGTAGGGGGCTATGCGTTTTCATACTATTATATTCCGTATCATTAAATGACCGGAAGCAACTTCAACCATATAGTTGACCAGCTATACTTTGAGTTGACCCGTAATTGACCCTTGTGAACTCTTCTAAATATTCTTTATTGCCCTTTAATTGTACTAAAATTGAAGCGTTAAATCATTTAACTCCGAAAAATAACCTACTTTTTGAACATGAAAAGATATGGGGCTCTTTTAACCGGTTTAATTATAAGCATAATTACCCTGGCGCAGGATAAACCTGCGTATATATTGTATAATGCTAAAGGCAAAAAGATCTCTTACAGGAAAATGTTGCATACGATTGAGAAAAAAGATGTGCTCTTTATTGGGGAGTTTCACAATAATCCTATTTCTCACTGGATGGAACTCGAGGTTACCAAAGATTGCGGGAAAAGCCGGCAACTGGTACTGGGTGCGGAAATGTTTGAACAAGATAACCAGGATGCATTGAACCTGTATTTAGCGGGAAAGATCTCTGGTAAAGGGCTTGATTCCATGGCCCGGCTTTGGAAAAATTATCCTACCGATTATGCTCCATTGGTGGAATATGCCAAAGAAAACAAGCTGGCATTTGCGGCCAGTAATGTTCCGCGTCGTTATGCCGCACTGGTGGCCAGGGGAGGTTTTGATGCGCTGGACACAGTACCTGTGAAAGAGAAAGCATGGATGGCGCCGCTCCCTATCGCTTATGATTCCACATTGCCGGGATATAAAAATATGCTGGGAATGATACCCGGGCATTCCGGGTCCAATTTACCCAAGGCCCAGGCCCTGAAAGATGCCACCATGGCGCATTTTATCTCACAGTATTACAAACCGGGCAGTTTATTTATTCATTATAATGGCTCTTATCATTCTGAGAATTATGAAGGTATTGTCTGGTATCTTACACAACAACGCCCGGAATTAAAATATGCAACCATTACTACCGTTTCACAAAAGGATATTCATACCCTGTTGGCGGAGAATAAAGGCAAAGCTGATTTTATTATTTGTGTGGATGAAGATATGACAACAACGTATTGAGACAGTTATCCGGGGCTGAAAACAATTTAGGTTAATCAGCAGCCCGGTTAGTTATAACAGGTTGTGTTACCGGTGAACTATTGGTATTTTGTTGCTGTCTCCTTTGCATTGGCCTTATTTCTGGTTCCATCGAATGACTCCATATTCTGAAATTAATAACCAGTTGTGGTCGCATTTTTTCATTATCATATTTAGGGGAAGCAAACCATTGACTTAATGCTATTGGTTGTTCGGGTGAATTTTCGTTGCAGATCATAAAACCTTGATTGCCGAAGCGAAGCATATCCCATACCAACCTTGTTACATCTACCCTAACCGGTTTATTTTTTTGTTTTTTCTTTAGTATTTCCGCAACATGCCTCGATGAATCGGCAGCGGGCTGGTTGATCCACACAGTCGTCGAATCCTCCCAGCATTCCAATACGCGCCTGACAAAAAACTTGGCTGGCTTCCCTGCATCATCCGGGGAAGAAGCTATTTCTACAGGATACAGTATTAATTCAGCTGATATGATCAGTGAAGGATCATTAATGATCTCTTTAGGAAGAAACCTGTAATTGAATTCAAGCAAGGACCGGGATTGAAGTTGCCTGCCACTATCCGTCCATGAAGCAGCGCCGATGATTGGTGATATATCACCGATCTTGTCAGAAAAAGAATTACTCAGCAGGACCATTTTGGAAGGGAAATCACTTCTTAATGTTAAAGAATGATCGCTATAGGTGAATTGTGCTTTTGCTACTATAGAAGATAACATGACAATTAAACAGCACACCAACAGTGATTTGTTGTATTTCATATATCCTGTTTATATACTAAATGTAATTCTTTTCTTATTGAAAAATGCTTTGTTTGCCTGGCAACTTAACTTAAGATGGGGTTTGTATCAATCTCATCCGGATCTACCTTGCTGTAATCCCGGACCACATTATATAAGGTGCCTCTTTCCACGGGTTTGCGTTTTACCTGTTTGATTAGTGAAACCAGTTGGGCCGTGGACATGGAAGGGTTCTGTTCCTCTGAGCCGGCCATCGAATAGATCTTTGTGGTATCATCAATAGTTCCGTCGATATCATTCACACCAAAGGAAAGGGAGAGTTGGGCGTTTTGTCTTCCTAACATGGGCCAATAAGCTTTCAGGTGAGGGAAATTGTCAAGGTAAATCCTGGCCACCGCATACATCTTCATGTCCTCTACGATCGTACTCTCCGGTATACCACTCATATCATTATCCTTATTGCGGAATTTTAATGGAATGAATGTATTGAAGCCCCTGGTTTTATCCTGGAGTTCTCTTAACTGTTTCATGTGATCGATCCGGTGATGATATTTTTCAATATGCCCGTAGAGCATCGTGGCATTGCTCTGCATTCCGAGTTGATGGGCTGTTTCATGAATATGGAGCCAGCCCTCTGTGCCGACTTTATCGGCGCATATCTTTTCTCTTATTTCGGGATGAAAGATCTCAGCGCCCCCGCCGGGCAATGAATCCAAACCGGCTTCCTGCAAATACTTCATCCCTTCTTCATTACCCATTTTTGCTTTGCGGAACATATAATCCAGCTCTACGGCTGTAAAACCTTTGATATGCAGGCCTGGCCGGTGCAATTTTATTTTACGGAGTAATTCAGCAAAAAATTCCAGGTTCATTTTGGGGTGCACGCCACCTACAATATGCACTTCGGTAACCGGTTTGCCATCATAGCTTTTCACTATGTCCAGCATCTGATCCATACCCAGTTCCCAGCCTTCATCGCGGTGGGCATAAAGACGGGAATACGAACAGAAATTGCAACTAAATACGCATACATTGGTGGGTTCGATATGAAAATTGCGGTTGAAATAAGTAATATCACCATGTAGGCGTTCCCGTATCGAATTGGCCAGGCTGCCAACAAAACCAAGGCTTGCTTTTTCAAAAAGCAGGAGGCCTTCTTCATCAGATATTCTGGTGCCGGCATTTACTTTTTCGGCTATTTGTTTAAGATCGGTTGGTAAGGCGCTTACGGTTAACATGATGCTGCAAAGATAATACATAACCGCGGAGACCCAGAGACGCAGAGTTTGACCTGGTAAGATCTATACATGCACCTCGGCGTCTCTGCGCCTCTGCGCCTCTGCGCCTCTGCGCCTGCCTGCCGGTGGGCAGGGTTCAAAACCCTAAAATCCTTATCTTCCCTCTTAATTGCTTTAGATAATCCAAAAACCGCAACATGAATATTAAAATAAGGTTGACGATTCTCAGTTTTTTCCAGTTTTTTGTCTGGGGTGCCTGGCTGATAACTATTGCAACTTATTTTTTTACCAATAAAATGGGGACCGGCGTTGAGTTTGGGGCTATTTTTTCCACGCTGGCTCTTTCTTCCCTCTTTATGCCTGCTTTAACAGGCATTATCGCCGATAAATGGATCAATGCTGAGCGACTCTATGGCATCCTTCATATTTTGTATGGAGCGGTTTTATTTTATGTGCCTTATGTAAAAGACGCCACTACATTGTATTATGTGATTTTTGCGGCCATGATCTGCTATATGCCTACCATTTCTCTGTCTAATTCGATATCTTATTCTATCCTGAAAAGAAACAATTTTGATGTGGTAAAAGTATTTCCCCCCATCAGGGTTTGGGGAACCATCGGTTTTATTGCTGCTATGTGGACTACAAACCTAACAGGCAGCAAAGCCAATTCCAACCAGTTCATCATAGGAGCAGTGGCTGCCATTGCCCTGGGAATTTATTCTTTCACCATGCCCAAATGCCCTCCGCAAAAGTCCATTGCTAAAGGGGCTTCAATTATCGAACAGTTGGGGTTAAATGCATTCAAGCTCTTTGCTAAATATAAAATGGCCTTATTCTTTATATTCTCTATGTTCCTGGGAGCTGCCTTACAGCTTACCAATATGTATGGCGATACTTTTCTTAACGACTTTAGCAAGGTCCCTGCCTACCATGATTCATTTGTAATAAAGTATTCTACGATCATCATGTCCATTTCCCAAATCTCTGAAACTGTATTCATCCTGACTATTCCATTTTTCCTCAGACGATTTGGTATTAAGAAGGTCATGTTATTCTCTATGATCGCGTGGGTACTTCGTTTTGGATTATTCTCTTATGGAAATCCGGCTGACGGGCTATGGATGATCATCCTTTCCTGTATCGTGTACGGGATGGCCTTTGACTTCTTTAATATTTCGGGTTCTTTATTTGTAGAAACCACCACGGATCCAAAGATCCGATCCAGCGCACAGGGACTTTTTATGATGATGACCAATGGAGTGGGGGCTTTTTTAGGAAGCAAAATAAGCGGCTATATAATTGATACCTATTTTACTACTGCCGGCGGAGATAAGACCTGGCATAACATCTGGCTTACTTTTGCCATTTATGCATTAGTGATAGCCGTTTTATTTGCTATTTTCTTCAAGCATAAACATAATCCGAAGGAATTGGTGAATGTGAGTCATTAAAGATGATTTGTATAGAAGGCTCCACTGATAAGATCATCGTTTTTATTGTCAGTCCTTGCTTTGCCTAAGGCTATTGCGCATCAGGGAAGTTTTCTTCTGAATCCGGTGTTGTTGTTATTCGGGTTAGTAGTAAGAAAAGAATTCGCGGGGTGAAAATCATTATTCCCAGTAAGCTATCTCCCGTTTCCTTATATAAAAAGGTTTTTCATCTACTATTTTAATCTGTTCAGTCCAATTATTGTGGGAGTCCAATTGGTATTTGAATTCAAATACAGTTACTTTATCACCATCAGTAAAAATTGCTTTGGCAAGCTCTTTATCTTTATAAAAGTATTCGATATAATTCCTGGATTTGATTTCGCCCTTATAAAACCATTCTAATTTATTTATAGAATTATCCGAATTGTATTGATATTCTCTGCGGCTAAAAAGTGAGTCCATCCAATAGAAGTACTTTTTTATTATTCTTTTATTAATATCATATTCAAAAGTGATTTTTATACATGCCGCTTTAACTAAATAGGGGGTGCAGCCACTTACTGTTTGTTTTAGAGTGCCATCATGGTTATATTCATAATCTTTTCGATCATATTCATCTAAACTATCAGTTAAAAATTCTTTCCCGGTTTTGTTATCAGTCCTTAGGCTTCTTTCCAGGTTGTATCTTATTTGGGAAACTACCCTCCCGGAATCATCATAATAATAATTCGTTTTTTCATCCCGTCCGAAAGACGACAATTCCCTCACTTCAATTAATTTAAATTTCCTATTGTAAAAGTATTGCTTCATTCCAAATCTGTCTGGATCAGACTCATAGTTAATTTCTGAAATTAAACGATCTATAGAATCCTTAAAAGGAAGGTAATGGTAATTAGCTATCTCATAATTTTTGTAGTCTTTACTGCTGGATTCATCTTTTCGCTGGACCAGATTATTATATTCGTCATAAGTATAGTAGGTAGTTAAAAAAATGCTATTGTTAAAATCAGACCGGGTAAATGTTTTTAACCGACCCTTTTCGTCAAACTCTTTTTCAAAGCCTGTACTTTCGTTAGGAAATAAATCCTTTGGGAAGTCTTTAAAAATAGTTTCATAGTCCAGACTATATTGTCCATTATCTAACTCTCGTAAATACAACATACCATTTACAAAAAAATTGTCTGTATAAGTTATACTTTGTTTAATTGATTTTATTTTTCCTTTTAATGAGTCAAGTTGTGAGAAACAAAATACCGGTGAAAAAATAATTATATATAGAAATTTTAATTTCATGAAAAGTGTCAATCAAGATAATAGTGGGCTGGTTCCCTTAAAGATAATTTATTTTCACAGCGGAATTTTGAGAATGCATGATAAGATTACCGGCGGAGATGGGAGCGTCGCCACTGATCATAATCCTTCGAAAAGCCCAGGATTTTACTTCCACTGGCAAAATATAAAACCCCGGTCAACTGAACGGGGTTTTATAAATGTGGGCCATGGTTTTGGAACCGTGGCACGCATAAGGGCTTATTTATGCGCTTCAATTTTTTTAACAAAATTACCTTTGGGTTGCGCACCCACTAATTTATCCACCACCTGGCCGCCCTTGATAAAAAGGATGGCGGGAATAGAAGTGATGCCATAGTTCATGGATACCTGCGGGTTGTTGTCTACGTTTACCTTCCCCACATTTACTTTACCATCATATTCTTTGCTGAGCTCTTCAATAACAGGACCTATAGCGCGGCAGGGTCCGCACCATTCAGCCCAGAAATCCACAACCGTTAACTTGTCAGAAGCCAGCACATCGGCCTGGAAATTACCATCTGTAAACTCTTTTGCCATTTTTTTAAGGGTTTATCCCAATCCGCCTCACAGGGGGTAAATTGGGAAGATTTATAAATTTTATTTCAATAGTTAGGGATTGCAAATTTACGGCCGATATCTATAACATGCAGGGTTGACACAAAGTTGTGTAAAACTTGTCATTCCTGCTAGTCAGATGGCTTACAAAACTGCTAAAAAGGCGGGTATTTCAATGTATTAAACGTCTTTAATTAAGCTGTTTATCTTTTCAAGGTCCTGCCGGGTGTCAAATATGCTCACTAATTCAACATGATCTTCCTTTTCACGATATAGGATAATATTATGTTTTGTAAGTACAGCTTTTCTGAGTTTTGAAGATTGATGAATGATGGAGTAACGGGAAGGATATTCTGCAATAAGCCTGACTTTATATTCATACAAGGAAAGGAAATTATCCAAAACCCGCAGATTCCATTTTTCGAAGAGCCATGCTGAAATATTTTCCAGGTCGTCTTTAGCGTTAAGGGTAAGGACAACAGGCTTAAGCATTCAGCCCATATTTTTTCCGGATGAGGGCCACTGCGTCTTCATTAAGAACAAATTTACCTTCCTCAGCCTGTTTCAGACTTTCCTCTATCCTTGTTCTCCATGCTTGAGGAAGTTGATCCCATTCTGTTTCATCGGTCTGGCTGTGGATATAGTTTTCGACAAGGCCCAGGACAGTTTGTTGTTCCCTTTCGGGTAGCGATTCTATCTCACTGAAAATTTTTTCCTTTGTATTTTTATCAGAATACATGCTTAAAATTACCAAATAAAACTGAAAATTTACACCGTCACTACCTGCACCTCCAGTTCCGGGCTTTTCTCCAGGAATTGAATAAACTCTTCGTTCATTTCAAATCCATTATTCATCGTCACCAGGCTGATCTTCAAATTGTTCCTCGGTTCAGCTAATGTAAATCTCAATGTGGATTTTCCGGGATGATGCTGAATGTTCTTTTCCAGAAAATGAAGCATTTCTCCTTTGATATCCTGTGGGTGGGCTTCGATCGTTACCTGTCTTGTCATGTTCTTTTTCATAGTTTCCGCGAGTGAAACGGCCATGACCTTGAATTCAAATTCGTCTTTATTATAACGCTGCTTAAAATAACCGGAGATGAGCACCGTGCTGCCCTGTTGCAGATAAGGGGTTTGTTTCAGGTAATCTTCACTGAATAAAATAATCTCGGTCTTACCTGAATAGTCCTCAATTACAAAATTGCCATACTTATTTCCGCTACGGGCGATCTTATGCTGCGCCTCCGCCACCAGGCCAATGATCCGGAATGGCCGGCCGGGATTCGGCTGCATCCGGATCGCTTCTTTGAATTCGTTAAAATCAGCGATCGGAGTAACGCCGTAATGTTTCATCTCAAATTTGTAATGATCCAGCGGATGACCGCTCAGGAACATGCCCGTTACTTCTTTTTCATGATCCAGTTGTACGGTTAAAGGCCAGCGCTCACATTCGGGTAACCGGGGCGGTGATATTTCCATACTGACAGGCAGATCGCCAAACAGGGTATTGGTATTTGTTGCGTTCTGTGAGGAAACGATCTGCCCGTATTTGATCACCCTTTCCAGGCCGATGGCCGTTTCCCCTTCCGGGATATGAAAATATTGCGCCCGGTGATGTTCCGTGAAGCAATCGAATCCACCGGCATAGGCAATACTTTCCAATGTTTTCCTGCTGACGGTTCGTTGATTAACACGTTTGATAAAATCAAAAATATTGGAAAAAGGCCCGTTCTTTTTTCTTTCTTCAATAATGCTTTCCACGGCGGCTTCGCCAACACCTTTTAAACCACCAAGGCCAAAACGAATCTCACCTTTATCATTTACAGCAAACCCTTTCAATGATTCGTTTATATCAGGTCCGAGAACTTTTAACCCCATGCGTTTACATTCCTCCATAAAGAAGGTGATCTTATCAATACTACCGGCATTGTTCAATACCGATGCCATGTATTCGGCAGGGTAGTGGGTCTTTAAATAAGCGGTTTGGTAAGCCACATAGGCGTAGCAGGTGGAATGCGATTTATTGAATGCATATTGCGCGAATGCTTCCCAATCTGTCCAGATCTTTTCGAGTTTTTCGGGGGGTAATAATTTCTCCGTGGCGCCGGCAATGAATTGCGCCTTCATTTTATCCAGTACTGATTTTTGTTTTTTACCCATCGCTTTTCGCAATACATCCGCATCGCCTTTGCTGAAACCGGCGAGATGTTGCGCCAGCAGCATCACCTGCTCCTGGTAAACTGTGATGCCATAGGTCTCTTCCAGGAATTCCGCCATCTCCGGCAGGTCGTAGGTAATGGGTTCTCTTCCATGTTTACGATCAATATAATTGGGAATATAAGCGATAGGTCCGGGACGATACAAAGCATTCATAGCGATCAGGTCACCAAATTTATCGGGTTTCAGTTCCCGAAGGTATTTCTGCATCCCGGCGCTTTCAAATTGAAAGGTGCCGATCGTGGAACCATGTTGGTATAATTCAAATGTTTTTTTATCGTCAAAAGGGATCTTATCAATGTCGATGTCAACGCCATGAATTTGTTTGATCAATACCAGGGCATTTTTGATAATGGTCAATGTCTTAAGGCCAAGGAAGTCCATCTTGAGAATGCCGGCATCTTCGATCATGTTGCCTTCTATCTGGGTCAGCCATAGCGTAGATTCTTTGGAAGTGGCAACCGGGATCAAATCTGTCAGGTCCCGGGGAGCTATGATGATACCTGCCGCATGTATACCGGTGCTGCGGACAGAGCCTTCTAATCTTTCCGCTTCATGCAGGACTTTACTCAATACCGAATCTTTTTGCTTATATATCTCCCGGAGTTTTTTTACATTCTCAAGGTCTTCATTGCCCATTCCTTCTTTTTCTTCCAGGGATCTTTCACTCCGAGCGGAGGCATCATGGTGGGCATCCTTTATTTTCAGAGGCGCGTGCAGTACCCTTCTCAATTCTGTTCCCGGGCGATCGGGAACCAGTTTCGTCAATGCCCTGCTTTCGGGCAAGGGAATATCCATTACCCTCGCCACATCAGCAATGCTGGATTTGGCCGCCATCGTGCCATAAGTAATGATCTGCGCTACCTGGTTCTTTCCATATTTCTCTACGACATAATCAATTACTTTTTGTCTTCCTTCATCATCAAAGTCGGTGTCGATATCCGGCATTGATTTACGGTCGGGATTCAGGAAACGCTCAAACAGTAAATTGTATTTGATCGGATCAATATTAGTGATGCCGATACAAAAGGCCACCACGCTGCCGGCGGCTGAACCACGTCCCGGGCCTATATATACGCCTTTATCGCGTCCCGCTTTAATAAAATCACTGACGATTAAGAAGTACCCGGCAAACCCCATCATTTTGATCGTGTGCAACTCAAATTCGATCCGCTCTTTTATTTCATCGGTCAGGTCATTGTAACGTTGATAAGCGCCTTCATACGTGATATGTTTCAGGTATTCCCATTGGTTCTTTGATTCCGCCGATACCATGTATTTCCCGATCTGTTCTTCTTTGGTATGCAGTTGAAATTTTTTATCAATAGGGAAGGCGGGTAATAATATATCACGGGTAAGATCCAGTAACTCCACTTTATCCACGATCTCGTTGGTATTGTCAATGGCCTCGGGGAGATCGCGGAAGACCGCGCTCATTTCTTCTGTGGTCTTGAAATAAAACTGATCGTTAGGGAATGCAAATCGTTGTTTGGTCTTTACCAGTACATCATCATCATTGAATTCCCGCAAAGCATCATCACTTATTTTTGCCCCGGTATTGATACAAAGTAGTATGTCGTGGGCGTTAAAATCGGATTGGTCCACATAGTGAGAATCATTACTGGCAATAACCTTTACCTTGTATTTTTTTGCAAACTTTACCAGGGTTTCATTTACAATATCCTGATCCTTTATGCCATGCCTTTGTAATTCCACATAAAAGTCTTCCTGGAAAACATTGAGCCACCATTTGAATTCATTTTCACCTTCTTCTTCACCTTTTTTTAAAATGGCCTGTGGTACGGAGGCCCCGAGACAACAGGTGGTAGCGATCAGCCCTTCATGGTATTTCAGGATGAGTTCTTTGTCAATGCGTGGATATTTACCATACATCCCTTCAATAAAACCCAGGGAAGTGAGTTTCACCAGGTTTTTATATCCCTGCTCATTTTTAGCCAGTAGTATCTGGTGATGGCGTTTGTCTTTTTGTTCTTTGGTAAATGTTTTCTGGTGACGGGTCTCTGTAATATAAAATTCACAACCGACGATCGGTTTCACTTTCACCTGGCCATTTTCATCTTTATGTTTGTAAGCCTCGGCTACAAATTCAAACACACCGAACATATTACCGTGATCGCTGATGGCTAAAGCCGGCATTCCATTGGCGATAGCTTTTTTGTAAAGATTCTGTATCGATGCTGCACCGTCTAATAAGGAAAATTGGGTATGGACATGTAAGTGAGAGAACTTCATTTTGTTAATTTCATCATTTATAAGTCCGAAAGTCAGTAAGACCGGAAGTCCGTAAGAATCATTCTGAAGGAGGGAAATGCTTTCCGTCTTTCTAACTTTCCGACTTTCGGACTAACATTCACTTCTTCTTAAAACTAAAAATACTGATCGAACCACTACTGTAACTACAGACCCAGGCTTCGAGGTTCTCATTATCTTCAAAAATATCCACGCCAACGGGGTGGCCTCCGCAGGGCAAAGATGCGATTTTGGTAAAACTATCGTCATTGATCTTATACACATCCACCATATCGCCGGTATAACAGGTTACAAATATGAACTTTTTATTTTTTGATAATACGATCGTCCTGGGTTGTGAATGGGTGGATGCGGTAAATAACGATTTGCCGGTCGCTGCATCAATACAAGCTATCATACCCAGGCTATTATAGGAAACAAAAAGATGACCGTTGTTATCCATGACCAGGTGCCGGGGGCTGGAGGCGACATTCATAATACTCTCACTTGTCCAGGTATCATTATTCAATACGTTCAAACTGGCGCCACCCATGATGGCGATATAGGATTTCTTATTCACATTATCAACAGCGATCCCACGCGGAATGGCCGATACTGGAATCGTGCTGATTACTTTTCCGAAAGGATAAACATCTTTATCCAGTTCCAAAACACTGACCGTTCGTGAATGCCAGTTACTGACCAGTAAATATTTACTATCCGCGGTTCTGTTGATCACTTTTGGCGTTTTACCGGTTTCGATAAGGGGTACAATAAATGAATCCTTTTTATTGCTGCCCGGATAAATGATCGTTACGGGTTTTGTTCGCTGGTCTGCTGAAGGCTTGCTATATGCAGTTGCAAAATCATCGAGCCAGATGGGGACGATCCCCCCTGCATTATGTAGAGATACCCAGAGAATTTTATCGTCATGACTGAAACAGGCTTCTACAGGTTTTTCCTGGAAAGATTGGATCGGCCTGCTTTTGTTGTAATCCCATCCCATTCCTCTTGTAGGTGTAAACTTAAATTCCCTGGTCAATTTCCTGGAAGACTGGTCAAACTCGTACACACTCATACCTTCCAGGTTCATGGCATAAAGTTTTGTACCTGATGAATTGAAAATTACCGATTTGGTGCCCGGGGCAGCTGTCAGTACTTCCCTGTCCTTATATTTCAGTTCATCATAGGGTTTTAATGGTACTGGCAAAACTGTATCTTTTTTGACTGAACGGGAAGCCAGCGTATCGGTTTTAGCTTGATTTTTACTGCCGGCACTTTGGCAGGCTGCTGTTACAAAAAACAGGATGATATAGGATAAAACTGTTTGCATAATTCGTAATATCAATAATAGTTAAATAATTTCAGCTTTCAAATGCCTGGATCCGTCATAAAATCACAGGTGTTAACATTTCTAAATCACTTAGTTACAGCAATTTAATCAATTGGCAATATAAAAGGAGGAATTCCGTTTACAAAACGTGGTTTTTTTTGGACAATTACCTATATTTTTGCCCGCCTGCAAAACCAGATCCAGATTAAACCGGCCCTTGAAATCATCCTAATAGGAAAAACGTATGGTTAAGCAATTACTACCTGCTATAGCAGTTGTCATTTTCCTGGGCAGTTGCTCAACTCTTAAGCCGCTGAATTTTAACAGTAGCAAGGAAGTAATATCTGTATCTACTAATCCCACACCAGTCAAATTTATCGAAGAGATCATTGTAACCCCCCAAACCGCTATTGATAATACAGGAGCACAATCAGTTGATAAACCGGTTGCGAAATCAATTGATAATAAAGACGCGCAATCAGCCGATAAAACTGGTGCGAGGCCAGCTGATAAAACAGAGGTGAAAGTGGTTGATAAAACAGAAACGTCTTCAAGTGAAAAGGCCGAGGTTAGATCAACTGATAAAACAGAGACACCATCAGGCGATAAGGCTGAGGTTAAAACAACCGATAAAGCCAAGGTGAAAGCAGTTGATAAAACAGAAATGCCATCAGGTGATAAGGCTGAGATTAAATCAACTGACAAAGCAGAGTTGAAAACAGTTGATAAGACAGAAACGCCATCAGGTGATAAGGTTGAGGGTAATTCAATTGATAAAACTGATGTGAAAGCAGTTGAAAAAACAGAAACGGCAGCAGGTGATAAGACGGAAGTAAAATCAACTGATAAAACTGATTTGAAAGCTGTTGATAAGACAGAAATGCCGCCTGTTGATAAGGCTGAGGTTAAAACAGTCGATAAAGCAGAGCTGAAAGCATCTGAAAAAACAGAAACGCCGTCAGGTGATAAGGCTGGTGTTAAACCAACGGATAAAACAGAAGGGAAAGAAGTTGATAAGACTGAAACGTCATCAGGCGATAAGGCAGAGATAAAATCAGTTGATAAAATTGAATTGAAGACTGCTGATAAAAAAGAAGTGAAAGCTTCTGCTAAAACAGAAACTCCATCAGCAGATAAGCCTGAAGCAAAACCAGTTGATAAAATTGAAATCAAATCTGCTGATAAAACAGATGGGAGATCAGTTGAAACCGAGGTACAATCAGGACCTCAACCCCAGGCGACAGCTGTTGCTAGGGAATTAGCTATTGAGGAAAATCTGAATGAAGAGAAAAAACAATTGGTGGCTATTATGGGCAGCCATTCCGCACCAGAAGTAGAAACAGCTTCGAATATCCAGCTGAAGTATGCCGTTTTATTAAATACTGAAGTAGAGAATTTGCCTGCCAAAACATTACTTGAAGCTGTCGATGAATGGTATGGTGTACGCTATCGCACTGGTGGCTGTTCAAAGACTGGTGTGGATTGCTCAGGTTTTAGCGGCGCGGTCTATGCCGCGGCATATGGCATCACCTTACCCCGCGTTTCCCGGGAGCAGTACCGGACCAGCCGGAAAATATCAACAACCGAACTCCAGGAAGGGGATCTTGTATTTTTTGCGACCCGTGGCAATGGGAATGTGAGTCATGTAGGTGTTTACCTGGGTAACAATAAATTTATTCATGCCTCCGTTTCCCGGGGCGTGATGGTGAGTGGTTTGTTTGAGCCTTATTACCTGCAACGCTTTGTCGGCGCCGGTAGAATTGATAATAAACCCATGGCTAAATCTACGCCCTGATCAATTCCTTTTTAATCCCAGCTTTTTTTGAATGGTCCTCATCACCGGTAGTATATCGGGTGATAACTTCAGGTATATAGTACCTGTTGCGTAGAGTATAACAAATGCAGCGCTCCGGGTAAACAGGCCTGTGAATCCATGCAAACTTTTAAATGCAAAATGACAAAGGCCATAACAGGCAGCCGCCATTAATACAGTATAAAGCGACTGTATTGTAAGGGGGAACAACTTAAATTTCTTCCATAAGAATATAATGCGGATGATGTTGTAAATGGTGATTGAAACAAGATAGCCTATAGCCGGTCCCGTTATTCCATACTTTTTGGTGAAGATATACGTCAGCGGGAGCATCACTATCAATAAGATAACCCCACTCACAAGCTCAAACTTCCAGTAAGTGGAAGTGGCGATGATCTGGGCATTGACACCCGTACCCATATCTACAATTTTGGCCAGCCCGAGTAAAAAGAAGACTGATGCAGCATCCAAATAAACGGGTTTTAGTTTAAAGGTGGTAATGCCATCTGTAAAGTTCAGCCAGATCAATAAAAAGATGCAACAGGCGAAGATCAACTGGTTAATAGAAGAACGCTGATAAACCTTTTGCAGCAGGGCCATGTTCTTATCTTTCCAGGCTTTGGATAGATGAGAGATGGAGGCTGATATGATGCCCCGCTGCGGTGCCTGTATTATACTGGTCATGATCTCTGCAAGAGCAAAAATGCCGGCTTTCGCAACTCCGTCGTCCAGCATTGACGCTATAATGATCTTATCAAATACCTGGGAAATGGTAAAGATCAACACACCCGAATAGACAAAGGTGCAGAGTGCCATTATTTTCCTGAAAAATCTTCGGCTTACTTTACTCACTCTAAAAGTAAAATGGATCTTTTTTGTCAGCACCAGGTAAACGAAAAGGGTAATGGCGATACCGGGATAAGTGAAAGCGTATAGCTTGATAAAAAGGTCAAAATCTTTGACAACATGAGTTATGAAGAGAATGATGAGCACGGTAGTGAGCATCCTCCATTGTACTTCCTTAAAAAAATTGGTAAGTACAGACCTGCCAAGGCTCCATGCATAGGCTTCCAAAACAGAATAGATAGTAACCCCAAGTCCAAGAGGGAATATCCAATAATAATAAACAACCAGTTGGGGTGAGTTGGTGCCAAACTTTCTTATCACAAGGTGCTTTAGTGCCCAGCCTGCTATCATGACCAATATAAAACCAATTGTGCTTACGATCAATGCCCAGGTAATCATATCATTTTTCCGAGGTGGCAAATGGTCATTATAATAAGGATAGAATTTAAAAATATAAGAGGGCATCGCCATGGTGGCAAAAGCTGACATCATGGTGGCGATGGAAATAAAAATAGTGGTAAGCCCATACTCTGCTTCTGTGAAGTTTCCCTGGCGGGTAAAAAAGTAAGTATTGAGGAGGCCGACAGCAAAGCCGATATAGATAACAACAGAAGAAATAATGCTTTGCCGGCGAATATTACTCATGGGATAAAGATAGGAATCAGTCGGCAGTCGGCAGTAAGCAGTCGGTCAGTCGGCAGTAAGCAGTCGGTCAGTCGGCAGTTAGCAGTCGGTCAGACAGCAACAGACTGTCTATTGAATTTTTTTTACGGTAATATAAAAATTCTTATCCACCTGCAGGCCCTTGTCTTTCATATCTGTTGTTACGGTTGTATTCTTCCATTCGGTGGATGGACTCAGCCATTCATTTGTTCCTTCCAGGCGAACCGGCATTTCAAAACCGGCAATACAATTGGCCCAATGATAGGAAAGCTGATCACCGTTTAGTTTGTATTCCAAAATAGGTATATTGATCGTCCGGAGGTATTGGTCGAAGATGGCCGGCATGCATTTTTTGCCCGATTGTTTCGAGATATAGGCTTCCACATCCTTAGAATCAACAGTTTTATGATAAAATTCCTTATTCAATCCTCTTAATATTTTCCGGAACAGGGTATCGTCATTGATCACCTGCCGGATCGTGTGCAGCATATTGGCTCCTTTATTATACATATCACCACTGCCTTCCTGGTTTACCCCGTAAATACCAATCAGGGGTTTGTCATTCGAGATATTCCTGCGAATTCCCTGGCAATATTCATCTCCTGCTTTTTTGCCATACTGGAATTCTGTAAATAATACTTCCGAGTACATGCCAAACCCTTCATGCACCCACATATCGGCTATATCCTTTGTAGTAATACTGTTGCCCCACCATTCATGGGCACTCTCATGTATGATAATATAATCCCATTTCTTTCCCCAGCCGCTCCCCGAAAGATCCATGCCGAGATAACCATCCATATAATGATTCCCATAAGCGGTGGCGCTCTGGTGTTCCATACCCAGGTGTGATGATTCTACCAATTTATACCCGTCTTCATAAAATGGATAGGGTCCAAACCAGAATTCAAATGCTTTCAGCATGGGTTTGACATCCCGGCCAAATTGTTTTTTTGATTTTTCAAGGTTATAATCAAGTACCCAGTAATCCAGGGAAAGGTTTCCATTTTCACCGGAATAAGAATCTGCCCAATGAACATATTTGCCAATATAGGGGACGATATCATAATTATTGATCGGGTTCTTCACCTGCCAGGTGTATAGCACTGTACCATCATGCTGGTCATCTTTTGAATAAAGTCTTCCGTTGGCAACCGCTACAAGTGAATCCGGGATCTTTACCTGTATCATCGCCCCCTGATCCGGTTCGTCGCTCTGGTGATCCTTGCAGGGATACCAAACGCTGGCGCCGAGTCCCTGGCAAGCTACAGTCATCCAGGGGCGACCCTTTGTGTCTTTTGTAAATATCCAACCTCCATCCCAGGGTGGGTTCCTGGCTTCCCGGGGTTTGCCATGAAAATAGATCTTGATGCTGTGAAGTGTAACGGGCTGATCTTTTTTTACCAGGGTGCGCGCCGCGATAAAATTATAATTGCCAAAATCAACCAGGTACACATTACCGTTGCGGTTATACGGGACCTTCTTATTATTAAAGATGACGCTGTCTATTAGCATGGGTTCCTGCAGGTCTATCTGCATCTTCTTTTTTTTCCCCTCGTTGATGATATCAAAACTTATCTGGTTAGATCCCTGTATGGTTTTATTCTTATAATCAGGTACCACGTAAATATTATAAGATATGACATCCCACCAGGCCCGCTCAGGTGTGATGCTGCCGCGCAAAGTATCCTGGTGGGTGAAATTTACTTTTTGATTCAGGGGCTGGGCATCCAGGGAACCCAACAGGCAAAAAGGAACGCTTAAAATGCAAATGGACCGGGTGATGAAATTCACGATAATATGTTTTGTTGGTGTAAATTTAAACGTTCATGACTAATATACCTGTTAAAACAAACCGTTATTTGCTTTTTGGGCTGATCATCATTGGCTCACAACTTACAGCCTGTTACAATCAAAAGAAAACCGATCATAAAATATTTCATTACAACGAATTTTCAGGTATTTCTTCCCTTGACCCTGCGTTTGCCAAAAGCCAGGCTACCATGTGGCCGGCCCACCAGTTGTTCAATACCCTGGTTGAAATAGACGACAGCCTGCATATTGTACCTTCCCTGGCCAAAAGCTGGGAACTTTCCAATGACAGGACCACCTATATCTTTCATTTAAGAAATGATGTATTCTTTCATGATGATGCTTCCTTTCCGGACGGTAAAGGACGAAAACTAACCGCCAATGATATAGTATATAGCTTTTACCGGGTTATCGATAAGCAAACCGCCAGCCCGGGTTCATGGATCTTTAACAGGAAGGTAGATTCGCTGCAACCCTTTAAAGCTATTGATGATTCCACTTTTCAACTCAAACTCAACCACCCTTATCAACCGGTGCTGGGCATCCTTTCCATGCAATACTGTTCTATTGTACCCAAAGAAGCAGTGGCGAAATATGGCGTTGATTTCCGAAAGCATCCTGTAGGAACGGGACCTTTTCAATTTGTAGCCTGGGAAGAAGGTCAGTCATTGGTATTGAAAAAGAATCCCCATTATTTTGAAAAAGATAGCGCCGGCAACAGGCTACCTTATCTTGATGGAATAAAAGTTTCCTTTTATGACAGCAAAGCCACCGAGTTTTTATTATTCAGGCAAAAGCAATTGGAGTTTATCAATGATATTGAAGCCTCATTTAAAGATGAGATACTGACAAAAAAAGGGACTCTTCGGAAAGGATGGCAGGGGACAATTGAATTGCAGACAAGCCCCTACCTAAATATTGAATACCTGGGGATCCTGGTTGATTCAACCAATCAATTGCTCAATAACTCACCCCTGAAGTACACTAAGATCAGGCAGGCGATCAATTATGGATTTGACCGTCGTAAAATGGTATTATACCTACGCAATTCCATGGGTACACCTGCCGAATCCGGCTTTGTGCCGATGGGCCTGCCTTCATTTGATTCATCAGGTGTGAAGGGTTATCATTATGACCCTGCCAAAAGCAAACAGTTGCTGGCAGAAGCCGGGTTCCCGGATGGGAAAGGGTTACCTACCATAAAGCTTCAGACCATTGCTATTTATGCTGATATGGCAAATTTTATTGCCAAACAATTAGAAGAATCGGGTATCCCCGTGCAGGTGGAAGTGGTACAAAAATCATTATTGCTGGAAATGACTTCCAATTCACGAACGGTATTCTTCCGGGCCAGTTGGATAGCCGATTACCCCGATGCAGAAAATTATTTATCTGTCTTTTATTCAAAAAACCCTGCGCCACCTAATTATACCCGGTACAAAAATCCTGCATTTGATGTTTTGTTTGAAAAGGCATTAGCGGAAACGAATGATTCGCTTCGGTATAAACTTTACCAACAGGCCGACCAGGTCATGATCAATGATGCGCCGGTGGTGCCATTATGGTATGATAAGGCTATTCATCTTGTTCAACCCTATGTAAAAAATTTTAAACCGAATGCGTTGAATTTATTGGAGCTGAGGAAAACGAAGCTTGAATAAAGTTTGCGTGGTCAAATAAGTCAAAGGAGTCAAAGAAGTCAAATAGGTCAAGTAGGTCAAATAAGTCATAGACACCATCCTTGTATAAATGACTTATTTGACTTTTTTGACTTTTATAACTTTATCAGCAGATCATTGCTTTAATTTATCCTTAAAAACTTTCCTGAATTTATCCAGCTTGGGACGTATTACTATTGTACAGTAAGGATTGGAATTTTCATTATTTTCAAAATACTGCTGGTGATAATCTTCGGCGGGATAAAATTTGGTAAAAGCTGTTATCTCCGTAACAATCGGCCGGTCAAAGGCGCCGCTTTTATCAAGTTCAGCTTTATATTTTTCCGCTTTTTCCTTTTGTTCCGGATTATGGTAGAAAATCCCGCTGCGGTATTGCGTGCCCACATCGCCTCCCTGCCTGTTTAGTGTGGTGGGGTCATGAGTCTGCCAGAATACAGCCAGTAATTCTTCAAAAGAGATCTTTGCCGGATCAAAGACGATCTGCAAACATTCAGCATGCCCCGTTTCACCAGAGCAAACCTGTTTATAAGTTGGATGCTCCGTTTTTCCGCCGGTATATCCGGAATTGGCACTGATCACTCCGTCCAGTTCTTCAAAAATGGCTTCTGTACACCAGAAGCAACCGTTCGCAAA
>JADGPW010000022.1 GCA_017882265.1 Chitinophagaceae bacterium
GTTCATGCGGTAGCCATTGCCGGAGATATCACACCGCAATTAATCAAGTGGATTAAACATTCTTATGAACTGATTACTAAAGCCTGATCTTCATTTCTTTGCCTGATCACAAACCAGCCTGTAACAACGAGGGAAATAATAAAGTACGCTCCTACGATATATTTTACGGAAGAAAGATAGACCCCCGCACCGAACCAGTCATTTTGCTGGAAAAGAAAACCCAGCCCGAGACTGCAGCGAATAGATTCCCATAAAATGGCATACCGGTTCCTGTCCATCAGTTCTGTCAGTGCATACACACTAAGGAAAACAAAGCCCCCATACCAAAAAATATAATATTTGTCGATACTATTAATAGCGGCGATGCTGCCGAAAAAATAACTGATAAAGAAAAGGATCATCATTAATTGGATCCAGCTCCATACATTTAATGCGGAGGAAGAAGGGGGATCGTATTTATCAAACTGGTAAACATTTTCGATCTTATGCACGGGATATTTTTCCGCCACATCTGCCGGGCGGTAGCCAGTTGGTTTGAACCATAACGTGAATTTATCTTTCCAGTTATGGGTTCGCCACGCATCTTTGACCAGTAAACATAAATGCTGGAAATTGATCCTGATCGGGTTCCATGTTTGTACAGGCCTGGTAATGCCATATACAGGCGGGGCTTCTTTTAATTCTTTCTGATAGGTGCCAAATAATTTATCCCAGAAGATAAAGATCTGCCCCAGGTTCTTATCAATATATTCCTTGTTAATGGCATGATGCACCCGGTGATGAGAGGGGGTGACAATGATATTTTCCAGGAATCCCATCTTATTGATGTGCTGTGTATGATACCAGAATTGGGCAAACAGGTGAAGCGGGCCCACCGTGGCGATCACTTCTGTAGGTATTCCCAATAAAGCGGCCGGAAGTAACAGAAAAGAGAAGGGGTTCACCAGGGTAGAGATACTTTGACGAAGGGCGCAGGCAAGGTTAAATTCTTCGCTGCTGTGATGAATGATATGCAGGTTCCAGAATATATTGATATGATGACTCCATCGGTGCACCCAGTAGCCGGCAAAATCAATACAGATAAATGCGATGAGGTAAGTCAGCCAGGTGGCTTTGATATGATAAATAGCCACTCTTCCCACCAACCAGCTATATGCAATAATGGCTATACTGAGGCCCAGCACGTCCTTGGTTACATTCGTAACGCCACTGCTGAGGCTGGAGACCATATCCATATTCCGGAAGGTATCTTTGCCTTTACGCCAGCCATACCATTTTTCAAAAAGTACGAGGATCAAAAAGGCCGGCATGGCAATCAGCAGTATCTTTCCGTAGGTTTCCATGTAGTAAGTAAGAAGATTAATCAAATTTACAAAAAACAATATATACATTCTTCACGAAATGTCAACCATGATTAGTTCCAGGGGATGAACTTAGAAATTTAGTATTTCTTTATTAAATGAGATTCTGCGGAATGTTTGATGAATGAAATTTCTTATGAGTACAAAACTTACAGATTACCAGAATGCAAATTCCCCCTTTAGGGGGTTAGGGGGCTTCTTTAATTGTATTGATGCCCACACATGTGGTAATCCTGTCCGGTTAGTAAAAGATGGCGGTCCGGTATTACAGGGAAAAAATATGAGTGAAAAACGACAGCATTTTCTCAGGGAATTTGACTGGATACGAACCGGGTTGATGTTCGAACCAAGGGGACATGATATGATGAGCGGGAGTATTCTTTACCCCCCTCATGATCCTCAAAATGATATTGCGGTCTTATTTATTGAAACCAGCGGCTGTTTGCCCATGTGCGGGCATGGAACGATCGGGACTATTACTATTGCTGTTCAGGAAAAACTAATTATACCTCATACACCCGGGGTAGTTCGTATGGAAACTCCGGCAGGGCTTGTTCTTGTAGAATATAGGCCCCCCCTAAATCCTCCCCTGAGGGGAGGACTTGCTGAAAACCCCGCTAAATTGAAAGTGGACTCCGTTAAGTTGACAAATGTTCCTTCGTTCCTGCATTCAACGGAATTAGCGGTTGAATGTCCGGTATTAGGTGAATTGCTTATCGATGTTTCTTATGGAGGTAATTTTTATGCTATTGTAGATGTGCAGGAAAATTTTAAAGGGCTGGAATATTACCGGCCGGATCAACTGATCGCCTGGGCAAGGGAATTAAGAAAAAATATCAATGCGAAGTATCAATTTGTTCATCCTGAGGACCCTACGATCAACGGGTGCAGTCATATATTATGGACCGGCGCGGTCTTAGACAAAAGTTCGACAGCGAGAAATGCAGTGTTCTATGGTGAGAAAGCTATTGACCGTTCGCCTTGTGGCACTGGAACCAGTGCAAGAATGGCGCAGTGGTATGCAAAAGGGAAATTGAGAAAGGGGGAAGAGTTCATTCATGAAAGTATAATCGGGAGTAAATTCATTGGGAGGATCGAAGAGGAATTAGAGCTAGCAGGAAAGCCGGCTATCCGTCCATCAGTGGAAGGCTGGGCGAAAATTTATGGATATAATACCATCTGGATCGATAGGGATGATGACCCGTATGCGTACGGGTTTCAGGTAGTTTAGTGAATGGTGAATAGTGAATGGTGAATGGTGAGTAGTGAATTGTGAATTGTCCATTCATCATTTATCCAATTTATTGTTTTATTTCAGTAATCTTATTAGCAGGCCGAGAACCACTCACCACTCACAATTCACAATTCACTATATGATAATTGAATCGAAAATATTTCTCCGGCTGATTGCCTTTTCAATGTTGATTGGTACCGCTTGTCATTCAAATGAATCAACATCTGCCTCAACACAGGATAAAAAGCTTCCTGAAAGATTTTTAGTAGTGCTGGGCATTGCACAGGATGCCGGATACCCGCAAATAGGTTGTACCAAAGAGTGTTGTGAAGCTTACTGGCAGGGGAAGGAAACAAAAAAAGATATCACCTGCCTGGCCCTTGTCGATCAGTCTGCCAAACAATTCTGGTTGTTTGAAGCCACGCCTGATATCACCCACCAGTTACACGTACTTCAGGGATTCATTCCCTGGGCGCCTGATTACACCCCGGATGGAATTTTTATTACGCATGCCCATATCGGTCACTACAGCGGACTGATGCAGTTGGGCAGGGAGGCGATGGGAGCTGATCATATCCCTGTTTGGGCCATGCCAAGGCTGGATTCATTTATAAGGTTTAACGGCCCCTGGAGTCAACTGGTTTCTTTGGGGAATATTAAATTACAGCCCCTGCATACTGATAGTGCGGTTGCTGTCAACGATTCTTTAAAAGTGACCCCGGTTAAAGTGCCGCACCGGGATGAGTATTCAGAAACAGTTGGTTTCCTCATTGAAAGCAACCATAAGAAGATCCTTTTTATACCCGATATTGATAAATGGGAGAAATGGGACCGGGATATTATTGCTGAGATAGGGAAAGTGGATGGGGCGCTGCTGGATGGCACATTTTATAAGAACGGGGAATTACCCAACCGGGATATGAGTGAAGTACCACATCCGTTTGTGGAAGAAAGCCTTCATAAATTTTCATCTTTGCCGGCGAATGAAAAAGCAAAAATTGTTTTTATTCATTTCAATCATACCAATCCCTTGTTGAAAAATGAATCGGAAGAAAAGAAGAAATTGAAATCCGAAGGTTTTGGCGTAGCGGTGGAAAGGATGGTGATTGGGTTATAAAATTGACAAGAAAGAGGAAAATATATGAGAGTAACAGTTATTGGAGGCGGAGTGATCGGTTTGTGCTGCGCTTATTATTTACGAAAGGAGGGGCATGAAGTCACCTTGATCGAACGGAACAATATCACGGATGGTTGTTCATTTGGCAATATGGGATATATTTCACCCTCTCATTTTATCCCCCTCGCTACGCCCGGGATTATATCCCAGGGGTTAAAATGGATGTTGAGCTCTTCTTCCCCGTTTTATATCAAACCCAGGTTGAACAGGGATCTTATTCGTTGGGGAATGGCTTTCTGGAAGAAATCAAGTGCTAAAATGGTAGAGCGCAATGCCCCGGAGCTGAATAATTTATTGCAATTGACCCGGGAACAGATGAACCAGCTGAAAATAGAATTGCCTGATTCATTTGATATGATCGAAAAAGGATGCTGGATGCTGTTTAAAAATGCAACGACAGGCGAGCATGAGAAAAAATTAGCTGAACAGGCTCATTATTTTGGATTAAAAACAATTATTTGCTCGGCGAGGGAAGTGCAGGAACGTGAGACCCAGGTAGAAGTCAATGTGGCCGGTGGCGTACTGTACCTCGATGATTGCCATTTGAATTCGGCTAAGTTTATGCATTCATTATATACCTGGTTGCAAAATGCAGGGGTAAAATTCTGGTTGAATACAGAGGTAAAAGGATTTGGTACCGGAAATGGAAGGATCAATTCTGTCATTACCGATACAGCAGAACTGGATGTTGAAGAATTGATCATAGCTAACGGTTCCTGGCTGGGTGTCATTTCGAAATTACTGGGTATAAAAATGCTGATGCAACCGGGAAAAGGGTATAGTGTGGTTTATAATGACCTGGAGAAGAACCTGCAGTATCCTTCCATATTGGTAGATGACAGGACAGCTACCGCCCCCATTGGTAAATGGCTCCGGATCGGTGGAACGATGGAACTAAGTGGTCACAGCGAAAATATCCTGCCCAAACGGGTGATGGCGCTCTATACTGCATTTAAAAAATACTACCCGGCAATGGATATTCAGCCACCGGAAATTGAAAAAGCCTGGTTTGGGTACAGGCCTGTATCACCGGATGGTTTGCCCTATATCGGCAAGCACGATAAATACAGTAACCTGGTCTATGCCGGCGGGCATGCTATGCTGGGACTTTCAGCAGCTGCCGGAACCGGGAAATTAGTGAATGAGATAATCAGCGGGAAAACACCGTCCATTAACCTTTCTGCTTTTAATCCCGGCCGGTTTCGGTAAAAGTAATCGCAGCGATGTGTTCAATGGGCAATAGGCAATGGGCAATGAGCAATACACAACAGGCAATGGACAATTGACAATTGACAATAAACAGAGTACTTTGTCTATTGCTTATTGTCAATTGTCTATTTTCCCCAACACCTGACCTGGAAATGTTTAAGAGATATTAAATTAATGAACGGTAAGGGGTATCACGACAAGACTTCTTACTTTTACTTTGTGCAACATAGCTTTAGCGAAGTTGCATACTTTGTTATGGACTGTACATCTACCCGTTTACCTTATCGCCAGACCCATTCTTTTTCGAAGATCGTCCTGGATTATATTGATCAGTCTCCTGGGCTAAAACCATTCTTCGCTTATCCCCCAACTTTACAGGGCATTCAAAAAGCCATTGAAACAAGAAAGCAATTTGATGCCAACCTGCCTTCCGGACAGACCGGCCGGACCCTGCTAATTAATGTATTAAAAAAACAATATACTGCGGTGGAGACCAGCGATAGGGTAAAAAAGAATATTGAATCACTGGTATCGGCCGAAACATTTACCGTTACTACCGCTCACCAGAATAATATTTTTACCGGCCCCCTTTATTTTATTTACAAGATCGTACATGCGATTAAACTGGCTGATCATCTGAATAAAACTTTATCACGGCAACATTTTGTTCCCGTATTTTATATTGGCACTGAGGACGCCGATCTGGCCGAACTCAACCATATTCAACTGGGAGGTGAAAAACTGGTCTGGGGAACAAAACAAACGGGTGCCGTGGGCCGGATGAAAGTGGATAAGGAATTGCTGAAACTGATCGACCAGATGGAAGGTCAGTTGCTGGTTCAGCCATACGGGAAAGAAATGATAACGCTTTTTAAGGAATGTTATAGATCAGGTGAAGACATTCAATCTGCAACATTCAAACTGGTCAATGCCTTGTTTGCGGAATATGGATTGATCGTTTTGTTACCGGATAATGCGGCACTCAAACAACAGATGAAAGACCTGTTTGAAGATGACCTCCTTCGCCAATCCGCTTCGGGTATTGTAGAGAAAGCTATAGAAAAATTACATAATACCGGCTATAAAGTTCAGGCTAACCCGAGACAGATCAATCTGTTTTATTTAAAGGATGACTTAAGGGAAAGAATTGAAAATGCGAATGGTAAATTCACCACCTTGCCTGACGGCAGGCAGGTTCACCATTCACCATTCACATTTACAGAAAAGCAACTGTTAAATGAACTCCATCAGCATCCCGAACGTTTCAGCCCCAATGTGATCCTGAGAGGACTTTACCAGGAAACCATCCTGCCCAATATTGCTTTTATCGGTGGAGGAGGAGAACTGGCTTATTGGCTGGAATTAAAAGACCTTTTTGAGCATTTTAAAGTTCCCTTCCCGGCACTGGTGCTTCGGAATTCTTTTTTGATCGTGGAGAAACAGTGGCAGGAGAGGATCAGCAAACTGGGATTTACTATCGAAGAATTCTTTTTACCTGAAAAGGAACTGGTGGACCGCCTGGTGTTGCGGGAAACGGGTAAGAATATTAAACTCAACGGAACTTTTTCTGACACGGAAAAAATGTACAGTGAAATAAGGAAACAAGCCACTGCCATTGATATGACTTTAGAAAAGCATGTTGATTCCCTGAAAGAACAAACCCTGCATCGATTGCAGGAACTTGAAAAAAAAATGTTGAGGGCAGAAAAAAGAAGGTTTGCTGATCAACAGCGGCAGATACATACTATAAAAGAGCATTTATTTCCCGGTCTGGGCTTGCAGGAACGGCAGGATAACCTAAGCTATTATTATGCAAAATGGGGGAGAGCGTTTATCAGTAAATTATATGAGCATTCTTTAGA
>JADGPW010000218.1 GCA_017882265.1 Chitinophagaceae bacterium
AAAGAAGGTAGCAGATAAAACTAATAGATTACGAGGATTGGGCTTTTATCACCAGCTAAATATCTTCGATGGTTGGCCCTGGAAAACCAATCGATTATTTCGAGTTATATAAAAGATAATAGTGAATTAAATTCCAGGAAACTCCCCGGCTTTGACAGTTTCTAAAAGCTGTAATATCTTTTCTGTTGAAGACACTATTATCTATTCACTTTTATCTTTTATCTATTATTATCTTTTTACATTTGCACCTTCTATGCACCTATCCTCTTTTTTACAGCGTTTTAATGAACCGGAAACATTGAAGATGGCGAAAATGGGTCGTGAACTCAGGGCCAATGGGATCGATATCATTGACCTGAGTCTTGGAGAGCCCGATTTTGATACTCCTGATCATATTAAGGAAGCTGCCATAAAAGCTATTCATGACAATTGGAGTCATTACACCCCGGTAGCCGGCTTTTTGGATCTGCGTGAAGCGGTCTGCAGCAAATTAAAAAGAGATAATAATTTAGATTACGGGCCCGAAAATATTGTGGTATCTACTGGTGCAAAACAATGTCTTGCCAATGCTGTCCTTGCCCTGGTTGATGAAGGCGATGAAGTGATCATCCCCACACCTTTCTGGGTCAGTTACAGTGAACTGGTGAAGATCGCCCGGGGCACGGTAGTGGAAATCAAGAGCACACCCGAACAGGGATTTAAAATAACCGCGCCGCAACTGGAAAAGGCCATCAGCAAGAAGACAAAGCTATTAGTATTTTCATCCCCGTGCAATCCAAGCGGCGCCATATATACCAAAGAAGAACTATCGGCGCTGGGTGCCGTACTGTTAAAGCATCCGGGCATTTATATTTTGTCCGATGAGATCTATGAATACATCAATTTCGTGGGGAGTCACCAAAGTATCGCGCAGTTTGAGGCCTTGAAAGACAGGGTCATACTTGTAAATGGGTTAAGTAAAGGATTTGCCATGACGGGTTGGCGCCTGGGTTATACCGCTGCCCATGTTACAATTGCCAAAGCCTGTGAAAAAGTTCAGGGGCAATTTACAAGTGGGGCCAATTCCATTGCGCAAAAAGCAGGGATCACGGCCCTTATTTCTGATCTCAGGCCAACCCTGGAGATGGCAAAAGAATTTGGCAGGAGAAGAAACAAGGTATTGGAGATCATGAAGGATATCCCGGGAATGGAATGCCCTGAGCCGGATGGCGCCTTTTATATTTTCCCGGATGTAAGCGCTTATTTTGGTAAAAAAGCAGGCGCCTCCGTGATTGCCAATGCCAGTGATCTCTGTATGTATCTTTTGCATACCGCGCATGTTTCTTCCGTAATGGGGGATGCATTTGGCGAACCGAATTGTGTTCGTTTCTCCTTTGCCAATAGTATGCAGAACATCGAAGAAGGTTTCAAAAGGATCAAAGAGGCGTTGGTAAGGCTTACCGATTGAATGTCGGATCAGTCGGCAGTAAGCAGTCGGCAGTCGGCAGTAAGCAGTCGGGAAGCATCAGTTTCTTGTAAAACGCTGTCGGCAAAAAATGAGAAAAATACAACTGTTCGGTTCTGACTGCTGACTGCCGACTGCCGACTGTTTCGTCTGTTCGACATTCAGGTAAGTCCGTTCCGTTCCATAAAATGATTGTTGAATGTTCCATTCGGGTTAAATTTTTTCAATGTCATTTTCCATGTGCCCAATTTTGGGTATGTGGCAGCAAGGAAACCTTCTTTTCCATCCAGGATGGAGTTAACTTTTCCCCAGTGAGGGATGCCGTCCTTGTCAAACATGATCTGCTGGCATAATTCCAGCATTGTTTCCGTGCCGCGGGTACGCAGTAAAAACGGGGTATCCATATAGGCTATATCCCTTCCATATTCGACCGCGAGATAAGCTTTTGATCTTTTTACAAACCGGGCACCCAGCGGTGAAGAATGATAAAGCCTTGCATTCTCTTTCATCTCTTTTGCATTCGTGATTATGTTTTCAATCGCCGTAATAAGGGAAGGAGTATGGCTGAGATCAAAAGCAAATTCGGCATCATAAGCTCTTTCTTTAATGAACTGGAAGGCCTGGAAAAGGACTTTATAAGATTTGTGAACAAATTTTTTATCCCGCAAACTCTTTAAAGAACCCCGTATTAGGTAAGGAGCGCGGCGGGGAAGGAGATTGAACACAAGAATAGTATAGTAATAGGTCACCGGGAAGTTCCCGAAAATATAACTGATGAGGTTGCGGGTTTCTTCTATCAAAAACCATTTTCTTGGTTTGCTTGCTTTATAATGGCGCGAAACAATACAATAATGTTCGGGCTCTCCAGTTTTCCTGTTTTTTAGCGCATAGGGATTGATCAGAAAGCTTACACTGCGCGGGACTTCACCTGCTGATTCGGTATCGCCTTCGGTAAAAATGGTTCCATCCAGCCATTTCTTTTTCAGTTCTTTCCAATTGGTTGCCAATTTTGTTTCCCTGAGGTAATAGAGCTCTCTTACTTCTATTACCAGGGAATAGATAATACCCATGCTTCCGAAACTAAGTACAGCGCTGTAGAAGATGGCATCATCCTGGATGAGTTGCGTTCCGGCTTCATTGAATTTCGTGGGATCGGTAATCCCGTTTGTTTTTTCAATCCGGTAAACGGCTCCACCTACTGCCACCAGCACAATGGATTGAACAAATCCCTGCATGGCTTCAATATCCTTACCGGTGCCATGGGTGCCGGTTGAAATGACTCCGGCGAGTTTCTGATGGTCAATGCCTCCCATATTGATCAGGGCCAGTCCCATAGTGTCCAGTTTACGGTTCAGGTCCCTGATCCTGATACCTGCCCCACTTTCCACCAGTTTCATTTCTTTGAATGTTTCCTTTACCACACGCTCATCATACCTGTTCACCTTATCAATCCTGAACAGGTCAACAAGGTATTCATGCGTGATGGCCACATCTGAAAAAGAATGGCCCGTACCGACGGCCCTGACTTTCAGCTTTCTTGATTCAGCCTCCCTGATAATGGAGACAATATCATCCAGGGTTTCCGGTTCAAATAATTTTACCGGGGTGACTTTGTATTTTTTGATTGTATTTTGCCAATGAGTCCTGGTGCGAACTTCCATAAGCAATTATTTGATAAAGGAATGTACAAAAAAGGTTTCTGTGTAATTGAAAATAATGTCTTACAAGTCAACTACCTCCGTCAAAGGGGGTGGCTTAAGGGAGTAGCCCAAAGAGTTAAATAAGGCGGATTTTTAAGTTGAATTAAAACCACACACCCTGCGACTGATGAATCACCTTGTATCTTCGAGGTTAATTCGTCTGCATTTTTTGTTTTAGTTCTGTAATAGATCTTTTAAGCCAGTAAAGGGTATTCATTGCAAGCCCCGTCGTGTGAAAATATACGTTTCCATCTGGAGCCACTACTACATTGGTCGGATAGGAACTGAGCTTATACTGATTAGAGATATATTTCCCGTCAGCTATGATCTTATATCCAAAGGGGTGTGTTCTCAGGAATTCACGGATGTCTACCGGCTGGTCTAATGCCACTCCAATAAATACAATTGAAGTATCTGCTTTATACGTTTCTGAAAGTTTATTTAATTCAGGCATTTCCAACTGGCAGGGAGGACAATTGATGAACCAGAAATTAAGTACAATTGTTTTGCCGGCAAGATCTTTTGTGTTTATTTTATTACCATCAATGTCTTTGGCTTTGATAGGAGAAAATATAGTTCCTGTTTTGAAAAAGTTACTTTCTGCGGGCTTTTCCATGGCAGTCATTCTTTTTTCAAATGCTGAATCCGAAAGACGGGTTATGATAAAAGCGCTATTCGCCTGACGGGGATTTTCAGGATTCATATTGTAATGGCCCGTATAGAGCAGTTTGCTCCAGATCGAATAGGGGTATTCTGTACCGATGGTGTCTTTAACTATAGAGGTTTCCGTCAAGGTTGCCGCATTTTTATCTGCTGTCTGACCCATCGTTAATAAGGAAATGAACAGGACAAGGAGAGAAACCGTTATTTTTTTCATGGAATGGTTTTGCAGATGGAATATACAATTAAAAAAGCAAAACGTAACACGCTACCCGTGTTCTAAAATACCGCAGAATTTTTCATGAAGTGCGATCACCTGGGGGATGACCAACTGTTCTTCATCATTGGTGATCACAAAGTCACAGCGTTTCATTTTCTGATCCTCGTCCATCTGGCGGCTAATCCGTTTCATGACTTCTTCTTTGGGAAGGTCATCTCTTTTCATCACCCGTTGAATACGAACCGGCAGCGAAGCATATACACCAATTACATGATCGAGGCCGGCATCGGCGCCACTTTCAAATAATAAGGCGGCTTCTTTAATAATGTAAGGACCTGTTTGTCCAACGGACTTAGCGAGATCATTCATCCAGGATGCCGCATCGGCAATCGTGGCCGGGTGAGTGAGACTATTGAGCAGTTCCAGTTTTTCCTTGTCATTAAAAACAATGGAAGCGAGCCATTTCCTGTCCAATTCTCCCTGTTGATAAGCGGAAGACCCGAAGTGCTGAAGGATAGCCTCTTTCAGTGCGGTGTTTGTATTCATCAGTCTTTTCGCTGCCTCATCGGCATAGTAAACACGGATACCCAATGTTTCGAATATCCTGGCGACAATGGTTTTACCGCTGCCGATCCCGCCTGTTAAACCGATACGTAACATTGATAATCCACTTTAGATTGAGCATTTTGATTAAAAAGTAATTGGGAATTAGGTGGGCACCAAATTCCAAATTCCCAATTCCCAATTCCTGCATAGGCAGTCTTACTTTTTATCAACCACCACCGGTTTATTCAACG
>JADGPW010000219.1 GCA_017882265.1 Chitinophagaceae bacterium
CCGTCGAAGTCAGTAAGTCAGTAAAACAGTAGGTCAGTGAGATAGTCACGTGGTTCGTCATCCCGTTCTGCTAACTCCCCGCACCTTGTCATCCCGTTCTGCTATCAGAATCTTTCGACCTTCGGAGTCGAGGGATCTACCCTTCGCGAAAAGATCGATCAGAAGATCCCTCGAGTCTAAAAGTCGAAGACTCTGAAAGTAGAACGGGATGACAAGGTGCAAAGAGTCTGACTGCAGATGGATTTTCTTCAACTAAATCTTCATTTCAATTATCTTTGCGCACTTATTATGGTCCGGTAGCTCAGCTGGATAGAGCAGCTGCCTTCTAAGCAGCAGGCCATTGGTTCGAATCCAATCCGGATCACAAATTGTTAACCACAGAATACACTATTCATATACCTGATCGGTGTATTCTGTGGTAAAAATTTCCTGCTAATGGATGTAAAGATCGAGTCTTCCTGGAAAGAAGTTCTTAAAAATGAATTCAACAAACCTTATTTCGAACAGATCGCGCTGCACCTGAAGACCGAGAAAGCACAGGGTAAGACCATTTATCCTCCCGGCAGCCTGATCTTTAACGCGTTTAACACCACCCCATTTGATAAAGTAAAAGTTGTGATATTAGGACAGGATCCTTACCATGGTCCGGGCCAGGCACATGGGCTTTGTTTTTCGGTTCCCTATGGTGTGCCAGCACCACCTTCCCTGGTGAATATCTTTAAAGAATTGCAGGATGATATCGGGATCAGCATGCCTCAGCATGGCAATCTTACGCATTGGGCTGAACAGGGCGTTTTTCTTCTCAATGCTTCATTGACCGTTCGTGCAGGTGAACCTATGAGTCATTCAAAGATCGGCTGGGCAGAATTTACCGATCATGTAATAAAGACGATCTCGGTACAGAAAAAAAATGTGGTGTTCCTTTTATGGGGGAAATTCGCGCAGGAAAAAAAATTACTGATCGATGAAACAAAACATTGTATCCTTAAAGCGGCGCATCCTTCTCCCCTTTCCGCTCATGCGGGATTCTTAGGTTGTAAACATTTTTCAAGGACGAATGAATATCTGATGAAGTGTGGAATAGATCCGATTGATTGGAAGTTGCCATAGTGTCATTTAATGAAAGTGGGCAACATTGAACATTGAAAATTGAAAATTGTCCAAAGGACTCCTTAGGAGAACATTTCTTTATTAATGAATGCTCAACGCTTAATGCTCAATGATCAATGCTCAGTAGAACACATCTAAATTAATCATCAATATGATCCCTTTAGACCTAATATTAGAAACGCCTAAAGTTTTACTTAGACCCATTGAAGAAAAAGACGAAGCGGATTTCCTTGCGCTTGCAAAACAGGATGAGGAGATGTGGGAATATTTCACGCTGAACCTGGGGGATGTGCCTCAATTGAAACAATGGATGGAAATGGCATTCGCAGATAAGAATGCGGGAACGAGAAGACCCTTCACCATTATTGATAAAGCCAGTATGCGTGTGGCCGGGAGTTCAAGCATCGGTAATATTGCTTACCACGACCTGCGGTTCGAGATCGGCTGGAGCTGGCTGGGAAAAGATTTTCGCAGTACGGGTATCAACCGGCACGCCAAGAACGCCATGATGAGATATGGTTTTGAGGAATTGAATTTTGAAAGAGTGGAGTTTAAAACTGATGTATTGAATGCAAGAGCAAGACAGGGACTGCGAAATGTAGGCGGGATCGAGGAAGGCATCCTGAGAAGTCATATGAAGATGTGGAACAACCGGCGGAGGACATCGATCTATTATAGTGTGTTGAAGGATGAGTGGGCGGGGTTGAAGGATACAATCTTTCGTGATATAGAGCCCATCCCACAGTCATGAATGCAGTAATTTCATTAAGATCGCCTTCCCGAAGGGAAGGGGTAAAAAGTTATGAAAGTTGAAAAGAGAAAAACAATATTATATATTTTCAAAAATAATGAATGCCTACCCCTTCCCTTTGGGAAGGCGACCTTAATGAATTTTCAAAATAAAGAACTGTGGGATGGGCCTCCCTTCGGGAAGGCGTACTTAATGAATTTTCAAAATAAAGAACTGCGGGATGGGCCTCAAATTTAAAAACTCTGGGATGGGCTTTGTTAGAAATATACTGGGTCGCGTTTTTGCATTTTGGGCCATGCTTACTTTTATACCCACAATGTTGGTTGCGTTTATCCCGATCGCTTTGGCGGGATTATGGCCCGAGCCTACCCGGACAAGGATCTTCCAGGTGAGTTCGAGGATCTGGATGCGGGTATGGTTGTTCCTGGTGGGGATACGCCTGGTGAGAAAGGGAAAAAATAATTTTGCAAAGGATACCAATTATATTGTGGTTTGCAATCATAATTCTTTTATGGACGTACCTATCTCCACTCCTTTTATCCCGGGCCGCCCTAATAAAAGTATCGCGAAAATAGAAATGGCGAAGATCCCGCTTTTTGGATTGATCTATACAAGAGGCGCCGTATTGGTGGACCGGAAAAATGATGAGAGCCGAAAAGCCAGCTACCTGAAAATGAAACAGGTGCTGGAACTGGGCATGCATATGTGCGTATACCCGGAAGGAACAAGGAATAAAACCAAAGAACCCCTGCAACCCTTTCATAATGGCGCTTTCCGCCTGGCAGCCGATACCGGTAAAGCCATCATCCCAACCCTGATCTTTAATACCGGGAAAATATTACCCCGTAAAACATTTTATTTCTGGCCCTACAAAGTGGAAATGCATTTCCTGGAACCGGTGCTGATTGGAGACCGGACGGTGGACCAGTTGAAAGAGAGTGTGTTTAATTTGATGAAAGAGTATTATGTAAACAAGATAAAAGTTGTATAGATAAAAGATAAAAATTTCTTACAGTCGAAAAGTTAGTTTGTGATCGCAAAGTTTTTGTTATTGAAAATTTCAATCTCACTATTAACTACGATAATAGTGAGATTGAAGATTGAAAAGAAGATTACGAATGAGGAAACTTTTATCTTATCACTTTTAGTTTTTATCTCACCTTCAAATATCTATCAATAACCGGAGAAATACCTCGTGCGATTGATCTTCAGATCCTGCAGCACCGAGGCTTTTGGACTGATAGAAAAATTGAAGGAGCGGTAAGGACCGACCGGGGTTACGTTGATGGATAACTGCCAGCAATGCATTTCCCGGTTAATGGACATCTGGAAGATTTGCAATTTACGGGTATGAAAGTCAAAATAACCATTGGAGCTGAAATTCCACTTAGGAGTGAGGTTAAAGCTGCCGCTGAAATTGAAATTGGAACTGAAACTTTTTGTAAACCCGCTATAGTCAGGTTTTAACTGGTTGGAAAACGATAAAGAATAACCGAGGCTCACCTGCCAGGGTATGTTGAAGTCAACAAACTCGGAGGGATTACGCTGCATATAATCCAGGAGTCGCTGCTGGTCGGCTATAAGCGCCGGATCATTCAGGCGGTTGGCGATCTCTTTTTTCCGCTCCTCATCTTTCTTCGGGTCCTTGGGTTTGCTTTTAAATGTAGTACTGGCGGAAATACTTACATAGGTCAACCGGCCGATGTTGAACTTACCGGCCTGCCAGGCATACTTGTTAATGTCATTCCCGTATTTATTGATTTGATAGGGATCGAGAAGGGAATTGGCGGTAATGCTGATCTTATCAAACAGTGTTGTTCGCAGATAAATGTTGAATTTATCCAGTTTCATGGAATCCGCCAGGAAATTATAGCTGGTGGTAAATCCATACCCATCGATCAGTTTTATCTTCTTGATTGCATTCTCGCCGGTATCTTTCCGGGAACGCCATTTTGCCTCGAGGTTATTGTCGAGTTGAAAACCGATACCCCCTGTTTTACCTTCTGAATACCCGGAATACAAAGCACCTTCGTATTCCGAGAAACGATAGATGCCCCCCTGGGCATTCGCCGTATCAGTATAAAAATGCCCTTTGGAAAGATCAGGTTTGTAGTTAATACTGAAAGTAGGTCGGATCACATTCCGGATGGCCTGGAGCCTTGACTTTTTGCTGAATTGGTAAAGTCCATAGATCGCCGTATTAAAGCCCAGGGAGAACTGTGCCTGTTGATCATAGAAGAAACCTTTGGTGACCGTGGTATCCAGTTTCTGTTGTACCGTATTCCAGTGATGGTGTATTTTTCGATCTATCCATACCTGTGAGTAGGAAATGGATGGGGAAACGATCACCGCTCCGCCTAAGATCGGTGGCAGGGTCATCTGAATGGGGAAATTGTGCTGCGCCCCCCATTGCAGTGTATCAAAGATTCGCTTTAATTTTAAAGCGGTATCATAAAAAGAAAGCTCATTTCTGAAGGTGCCACTATATCCAATACCTAATTTCTCGTACCATTTGGGAGTACCGACCTGGTTCTTTGGCTGCAAAGGATACAGCGGACTCACTGAAAACCCGGCATCCGGTAAACTGATATTAATAAGATGGGTTAAGTTATTCTGGTTATGGTTGGCACTCAACGTTAAATTATACGGTTTGCCTGCCCATGACTTGGCATAGGTAATAGAAGAGCCTTGAAGATTCGTAAAATTAAGTTGTGGGCTATTAGGCACATACTGGTTGAATTTGGTAGAACTCGCATTTACATTAGCAGAAAAGGAAGTTCCAGGTCTTGCGCGGCTGTCAACTGAATGACTCCAGGTAATAGCATAAGTTTTGCTGTTTGTATAATCGGGGTCGCCTTTGAAATTCAGTTTGGTGTTTTGAATGGCCAGGTTAAAAACACCGTTATAATGATAACGCTTACGATAGGTGGGATTGATATTGGCCAGCCAGCCTCCGTACGAATAAATATTACCATACACTCTTGCGTCCCAATATTCACTCAATACTTTATAATAACCTAATCCTTCCAGGCCCAGGCCATACTGTTCGTTGGTGGTGAATTGCGGCGGCAGGAATCCTGAATGACGACCCTGGCTCAGTGGATAAAAACCAAAAGGCAGGTAAATGGGAATGGGCACGCCTTCAAATTCAAAATGGGCAGGACCGGATACGGCCAGTTTTTTATTGATCACTTTCATTTTGTTTGTCCTGATATCAAAATGCGGATCATCCAGGTCGCAGGTAGTGAACCTGGCCCCTTTTATATAGGTGGTATTGGCATCAACTTTCTTTGAAAGATCAGCAATGAAGAACATATCTCCACTCTGTGTGTAGGTGTTTTTAGTCAGCCCTACCTGGGTTTTGAAATTATACCGGATCGTATCACTGGTAAATTCATCACTGCCGCTTTTGAAATGAGCCGTTTCGATCACAGCGCCGTCACTATCTTTACGATTCACTGCGGTCAGGATCTGTGTTTGCTGATCCACTTCCACTTTGGGCGCCGTAAGTGTAATGTCTTTATAGTCGGTCTTTGTCTTGCCATAGAGAAATAATTTTTTATCCTGTACCAGGACCACTACCGAATCTTCCGCGCTATATTTCAATGGCGCTTCCAATGAGTCTTTAGATAGCTTCAGGGAGAAGGTGTCGATCTTTTGCCTTGTAGCAAAAGAATCTTTGCCGGGTAATTTTGTAGTATCAATGGCAGCCGTATCTTTTGCCCCATTCCTGATCACCGGCTTTGTTGTATCAGTCTCTATTGTAACCGGGATTGTTAAAGGACTGCGAAAAAAAACGAAATGCATACCGGCGGCCCGAGTTTTCCACGTTAGTGTGCATAACATCGTTGCCATCAGTATCCCGTAAAAAAAAATAATTGGCCTAAATTTGTACAGTTGCTTCATCAGGTATAAGCAAAAGTAACCGTTTATCCATAGGCGACCTATGGTGAACCCTAAACAAAATGTGAAGATTCGGGTACGAAGGATACATTGATTATGGATGGTTCCAGCCGCAAATCGGCTCAAGGTTTCTCCGAAGAAGTCTTAAGGGAAGGGAAAGCATGATCCGGAATTCAAACCTGATAGCAATTGATAAAAATTGTATTGAAAATATTGTCCGAAGTACCCACCCATTAAAAACCGGAGCAGATGATCAAACGAACCCTTTTTTTCTTTTTTGTGGTAGCCTTTCCTGTCACTCTTTTTTCCTTTATAAGTAATTATAAAAAAGATACTGGTACGACGAGAGTCATAAAGACCATCATTGTGGATGCCGGTCATGGTATCATGGAGAACGGAGGCCATAATGGCGCTCCCGGCTCCTACTCGCATGAAGATGAGATCTGCCTGGCAGTAGCTAAAGAGCTGGTCAGGAAATTTCACGATCAACTTCCTGATATCAGGATCGTGGAGAGCCGGCCCACGGAGAAGATCGTACCGGTTCATATCAGGGCTGAGATCGCTAACCAGAACAAAGGGGATCTTTTTATCTGTATACATGTTAATGCCGCGCCTGCGCAAAAACATTCCGAAATAACCGGCTACCGGACCATCACTACCTATACCGGGAAAGGGAAGAAAAGAAAAAAGAAGACCCATGAAGTTCCTCAATACCGTTATTGGACAACTCCTAACCCGGCCAAAGGGGCGGAGACCTATATCTGGGGGGCGCATAAAAATGAGGATAAAGAAATAGCCATGCGGGAGAATGCCCCGATGATGCAGGAAGAAAATTACAAAGAGAGTTACGGGGATATAGACCCCAACTCCCCTGAGTTTATCGCCTTATCCTTATTGAAGACAAAACAGTATTTCAAACGAAGTGCAACGCTGGCAGGCTATGTGCAGGATGAATTCGCGAAAATAGGGCGGATAGACCGTGATGTACGGCAACGCGCAGTAGGCATCTGGGTTTTGCAGGCCACGGCCATGCCCAGTATTCTTGTCGAAACCGGTTATATCACCAACCGGAGCGAGGAAGATTATCTTAACAGCAAAGATGGACAATCCGAAACGGCATCCTGTATTATTAATGCCGTAAAGACCTATATTGCCTGGCTGGAAAAAAATCAGCAACCGGCCAGCAATGGTGATAACAGTAAAAACGGTAAGTCTTCCGCGAAGGATGTGACCGCCTTTTTGCAAATGGTGGATGAAAGAGAGAGAAAGGCATCACGGTGATAGGGCACGCAGAGTTCGCAGAGTGCGCAGAGAAAACATGATGTTGTGTGTTTTTTGAGTAAAAGGAAAAAATCTAACTCTGCGAGCTCTGCGTTCTCTGCGTGATAATTTAAATTAGAACACAACCCCCAAACCTCTAACTGAATGAAAAAAATAGTTTTAGCGTTTATACTCTTTAGCAGCTTTTCTTTTTCGGTACCCGGTATAGCACAGGGTAATCAGAAAAAACCTCTTCAGACCATTATCATTGATGCGGGACATGGAGGACTGGATCCCGGGGCCATGGGTCTTCATCATTCAGAAGCAAATACCGCCCTGGCGGTGGCGCTCAAACTGGGTAATGCTATCGCGAATGCATACCCTGAAATTAAGATCGTTTATACCCGTACCTCGGATATATTGCCCGGTAACAAGACCACAATTGAAGACGGGCTGCGCTACAGGGCCGATCTCGCCAATGCATCCGGGGGTGACCTGTTTATTGCTATTCATTGCAATTCTGCCGGGAAGCGACCCGGCGGGTGGTATGAACGAAGAGTGGTGGGGAAAACGGCTAAAACCAAAATAGTGAAGAAGGGTAAGAAAAAGATCAAGAAGACCTATTACGAATACCAGTATGAAAATGTATGGGTGGAAAACAATGCAAAGGGCACGGAGTCTTATCTCTGGGCGGTGGGTAAAAATGAGGCAAAAGTAAGTTCGGTTTCAAAGAACAATGATTATACCGGTGAGATCGATTCCACCACCAATCTTAGTTTGCCCGATCCTTCTGATCCGACGGAAAAAGCAAGGATGCTGATCTATGCCCAGAACTATTTCCGCAAAAGTCTGAACCTGGCCGATTTTGTGCAGGATGAATTTACGGCGCAGGGACGTATTGACAGGGGTGTAAAGCAAAGAAATGATAAAGGTATCTGGGTATTACAGGCCACGGCCATGCCCAGCGTATTGATCGAGATCGGGTTTATATCCAACAAAGAAGAAGAAGAATATATCACCAGTGAGGAAGGTCAGCAAGAGATCGTTGCCAATATTTTTGCGGCGTTTAAGAAGTACAAGGAGAAACTGGAAG
>JADGPW010000220.1 GCA_017882265.1 Chitinophagaceae bacterium
AAACCGATATGACCGCAGGTGTGGATGAAGAGAAAATGAAAGGGTTTATACCGGTAAAACGGTTTGGAACGCCTGAAGAAGTAGCACATGCTGTGGGTTTCCTCGCTTCAAAGGAAGCCGCTTATATAACCGCGGAAGTATTATCTATTAACGGCGGATTATATTCCTGAGTTGGGTGAAATGATTGCTTGCGTAAGCAAAGCAGGCAGGCATATTCTCAACTTCAGTAACTTTAGCGAGCTATACGTTCGGGCTTTCTATTTTTTATTGCCTGGCAGTGCAAAGCCGTGGCCGAAATTCTATTTCTGTATATTATGACACCTTTAGAAGATATTCTGTCCCTGATACCGCAAAGACCACCTATTGTTATGATCGACCAGGTGCTTTATTCAGATGAAAGCATTACCCGGACCTCTTTCCGTGTAAGAGAAGAAAATATTTTTGTAGAGAATGGACGGTTTCGCGAAGCAGGGTTAATGGAAAATATCGCCCAAACCGCTGCTGCCAGGGCGGGGACTATATCAAAAATGGAAAACAAACCTGTTGGGATCGGTTATATCGGCGCCGTGAAGAACCTGGAAATAGCCGGGTTACCAAAAATAAATGATGAACTGATAACTGAAATAACCATAGAAAACCATATTCTTAATATGATCCTCATTTCAGGAAAAGTATGGTGTAATGAAAAAGTCATGGCGCAATGCGAAATGAGAATATTCGCCGAGGTTTGAATTAATTTGAATGCCCGGATGAATCCATCATCCTTGAATTTTGCCACTGAGGCACTGATCCTTTGACAGGCTCTGGACCTCTGTGTCTTAGTGTTCCTGCCTGTCAGCAGCTTATCTTTATCTAAATTTTAAAGCGAATTTTTCTTATTTGTACTATAGCCTTAATTTACTTTTAGATTTGAACCACCCCTCCTTTGTCGGGGCAGGCTGCGGCAGATAGGCACATACCTGCCCGACTGCGTCATTCAGGCGGGGAAATACACATTACTTGTCCCGCCAAAGGCGTGGATAGATTGCTATGTGAACACTATGTTTTCTATGTCCTATGTGGTTCAAAAAGCTTCAATAATTGAGATAAACGGATAATCAATTTATTCAAAAAATACATGCCAGACGTTTTTATAAGTTCAGATAATATTTTTTCCCCGCTTGGTGTAACAACCGAAGCTAATTTCTTACAGCTTAAAAATGCTGTTTCCGGTGTAAAAAAGCATGAAGATGCAAAGATGTCTGAACAGCCATTTTACGCCGCGCTATTTGGTAAGAATGATCCGTTTATTTCAACCGGCGGGCAAAACAGGTATACAAAATTCGAACACCTGCTTATTGTATCTATTAATGATGCGCTACAACAGGGTGGGATCGAAGCCGGGGATAATAAAACGATCCTTATTATTTCTACAACAAAAGGGAATATAAGCATGTTGGAGACGGCAGCTATTAACCCGGCGCTAAAGGAACGCATCGCCCTTCCTGTTTCTGCCAGATTGGTGGCGGAGCATTTTCAATTTGTCCATTCACCAATAGTCGTATCCAGCGCGTGTATTTCAGGGATCATGGCCATCATAACAGGCATGCGCCTGATACGATCCGGCCAATATGAAAATGCCGTCATTGCCGGTGCGGATACCATTTCAAAATTCATCTTATCAGGATTCCAGGCCTTCCAGGCCGTGAGCCCGGGTCCTTGTAAACCCTTTGACAAGGAGCGTGATGGAATAAATTTAGGCGAGGGGGCTGGTACCGTGGTGCTTACTTCTAACCGGAAATATGACCGTGGAATAAGGGTTATGGGAGGTTCAATAAGTAATGATGCCAATCATTTGTCAGCGCCTTCGCGAACAGGAGCCGAACTAAGTTATGCCATGACAAGATCTATTCAGGAGGCGCATCTATTAGCAAAGGATATTGATTTTATTTCCGCGCATGGAACCGCTACGGTTTATAATGATGAAATGGAAGCAAAAGCCATTACCCTGTCAAAGCTTCAATCGGTTCCTGTTAATAGTTTAAAAGGATATTATGGACATACACTTGGCGCGGCCGGATTGATCGAATCCATTGTTTCCATTCAGTCGTTGAAAGAAGATCTTGTGATACCCACGATGGGTTTTGAACAATCGGGTGTGACAACCCCAATAAATATTTGCAGGGAATTGCAGTCTGCTAAATTGAAGAATTGCCTGAAGACAGGATCCGGTTTCGGCGGATGCAATGCCGCCCTGGTCCTGTGTAAAGAATAGAATATGAAAGGTATCAGCACCAGTTGTTCCATCAGAGATGGGATGGTATGCAAAGACGGGCAAACCGTGTTTGAAAATAAAAATACCAGGCTGCCTGAATTTTTACTTTCGGTGTATGAATATTTCGGAATGAATTATCCCCGTTTTTACAAAATGGATAACCTGAGTAAACTGGGATGGCTGGCAGCAGAAGTATTGCTCAAGGATAGTTTTAGTGCGGATACTTACCAACCGGAGGAAATAGGCATCATACTTGCCAATTCCAATTCGAGTCTTGATACGGATCTGAAATATTATGAATCGGTGAAAGATATTCCCAGCCCCTCCTTATTCGTGTATACCTTACCCAATATCATGATCGCTGAGATAGGTATCCGGAATAATTTCAAAGGGGAAAGCGCTTTTTTCGTATTGGAAGGATTTGATGCTGATTTTATGTGGCGTTACGTAGAGGGTCTGATGAATGATAATATTTTGAAAGCATGTATTTGCGGATGGGTTGACCTGCTAAAAGAAGAATATGAAGCTGTTTTGTTCCTGGTGGAAAAGGATAGAGAGGAACCATTTCTACCTTTCACTTTAGGGAGCGTCAATAAAATAATGGCTTTCGGATGAATCAATCCAGTTCACCGTTGTGTTCTTTGTGTTCCTGTTTTTGGGTCACAAAGAACAGAAAGAATTGCACGAAGGACACAAAAGGGAAAGAGAATATTATATACAGGTAAGGAATATTTAATAAAAAATGGATAACAAAAAGGATCAGGACGTCTTTGTTGCGGGATTGGGAGCGATCACAGCAATTGGTAACAATGTGGGCGAATGTCTTGCATCGCTGGAAGAAGGAAAAGCCGGTATGGGTGCTATTCGATTTCTTGATACCGTTCACCGTCAAAAGATCCCCGTAGCCGAAGTAAAACTCGATAATGAAGAACTGTTCTCTCGTTCGGGGTCTTCTTCCCGGGTGAGCCGTACTGCCTTACTAAGTATCATTGCTGCCAGGGCAGCGTTGGACAACGCGGCGATCTATAATATATCTTCCCTACGCTGCGGTTTTATTTCTGCTAATACAGTAGGAGGGATGGATAAAAGCGAAAAGTTCTTTGCGGCTTTTCATTCGGATCCACAAAAAGGGAAATTGAGGGATATCATGCTGCATGAATGTGGTACAATTACCGAATGGGTGGCTGATCAACTGGGGATATTCGATTATGTTACAACAATAAGTACGGCTTGTTCCTCTTCGGCGAATGCGATATTCTTTGGCGCCAGGTTGATCAGGCATGGAATGCTGGACCTGGTAGTGGCTGGCGGAACGGACTCTTTGACAAAATTCACACTTAATGGTTTTAATACCCTGATGATATTGGATCAGCAATTCTGCAAGCCTTTTGATGAAGAACGGAATGGCCTGAATTTAGGTGAGGGGGCCGGTTACCTGGTGCTGGTATCCGAGAGGGTTGCGGCTTCCCTTGAATTATATTGCAGGCTGAGTGGTTATTGCAATGCCAACGACGCTTATCATCAAACGGCTTCTTCACCCGATGGCACCGGATCTTATCTTGCTATGAAAGGGGCCCTGGCGCGGAGTGGACTTCAACCAAAGGATATTGATTATATCAACCTGCATGGCACGGGCACACAGAACAATGATCTTGCCGAGGGTATCGCCATCAGGCGATTATTTGATCCGGATTTCCCCCCAATGAGTTCAACCAAATCCTTTACGGGCCATACCTTAGGAGCAAGCGGGGGAATAGAAGCCGTCTTTTCAGCTTTATCCGTCAGGCATGGCCTTATTTATCCAAATCTTCGGTTCCATACACCGATGAGCGAATTGCCTTTTGTTCCAGAAACCCTTTTCCATAAAAATGAACCGATTAATCATGTGATGTCCAATTCTTTTGGGTTTGGCGGGAATTGCTCTTCATTGATCTTTTCAAAAGTGTAATATGAATATTTATATACAGGCGGCATCGGCTATCTCACCACAACAAACGTTTGGGGAGTCGCCCCTGTTGATAGAGCGGAAAGAATATAACAGCAACCGGTTAAATATTGTTGAACCCGATTACAGAGAACTGATCGACCCGAAATCAATAAGGAGAATGAGTCGTATTATCAGGATGGGTGTGGGAACAGCTACCGATTGTTTAAATAAAGCCGGTATAAAAAGCCCCGACGCCATTGTTACAGGAACAGCTTATGGTTGCCTGGCCGATACCGGCGTCTTCTTAACCAGTATGATCGAACAGGATGAAGAAATGCTTCCGCCTACAGCTTTTATACAGTCCACCCATAATACTGTAGGTGGACAGATCGCCCTGATGCTTCAATGCCATGGTTACAATAATACCTTTGTTCACCGGGGTTTCTCATTTGAGAGCGCCTTGCTCGATGCTATGCTTTTATTACAGGAGAATGATGCTATCAATGTATTGGCGGGCAGTGTGGATGAGATAACGGATATCAGTCATGCTGTTTTGACACGGTTTGGATTTTATAAGCAGTTGCCGGTTTCCAACCTTTCCTTATTCTCATCCGATTCAAAGGGAACCATAGCGGGAGAGGGAGCCGCCTTCTTTTTATTGACAAGCCAGCCTTCTGCGGGCGCGTACGCAAAACTGGATGCCCTAACCACTTTTTATAAACCGAAGGACACAAACGAAATTGAGCAGTATATCCTCGATTTTTTGGCATCTCATTCCATCCAAATTGACGATATTGACCTGGTGATAACCGGAAATAATGGTGACCATAAGCGCGATGATATATACAAACAGTTAAAACGATCCGTTTTTATCAATAATTCATTGATCCATTTTAAGGATCTATGCGGTGAATATCCCACGGCCAGTTCTTTTGCATTGTGGCTGGCAGCCTATATATTTAAAACAGGGAAAGTGCCTGCCGCTATTCAGTATGAAGGATTAAAAAAGGATAAATTAAAAAGAATATTAATTTACAATCATTACCTGGGCATTCACCATTCCTTACAATTGGTTTCAGCCTGTTAGTAGTCGATCGACTTTTTAAATGAATAAAATGAGTATGCTGCAAAATGATTTCTTTACAATCAGTTCAATAAACCTGGAAGGTGATTCCTATAAAGCCAGGCTGGAGCTGAATGCGAAGCATAAGATATTTGAGGGACATTTTCCCGGTCAGCCCGTTGTTCCGGGAGCCTGCCTGATGCAGATGGTGAAAGAAGTAACGGAAACTATTTTGGGCAGTGAACTGCTATTAATCAAAGCGGATCATCTCAAATTTTTAGCCGTCATCGATCCCAATAAGAAGGGGGTATTGGAAATGCAGTTAACTATAGACAGGAAAGAAGATGATTCGCTATATGTATCCGCCAGCCTGTCAGAAAATGCAAGCGTCTGCTTTAAATTCAGCGGTCTTTTTATGCTTCAGTAGGAAAAGGTGGAAAAACTTTCACCCGTAAAATAACCGCAGAGACGCTGAGGCGCAGAGATGGATTGATTTCTAACTTAACTCAGCGTCTCTGCGGTTATAATTCGTTTATTTTAATGATGCTTCCTACCTGGAATCAAGGAGAGCTGTTGGGCAATGATCAACTTATTTTAGAAACCAGCATAAAACTATGTTGCATGCCTTTATAATTATTATAAATAAGCAGGTTCTTATATTCCTTTTTGATGCTCCCCTTTTTGATCATATGTTGTGGAAGTGCCTGGTTGGTCAATACCTGGCAGGCGATCCAAAGTGCAAACGAGGATGCAGTCGGGTATTCACCGCACATATGCTTAAACCGGGCCACGGTAGTTTCATTATCCATAATACTTTCACAGGCGGAAAAAAATTTTAAGAGACGATCATCTCCATTTTCCCCCGTCAGCAGCAGATCAATATTTTCACCGGTCCTTAATTGATCATCCAGGAACCATTGCATTCGACCCGCCACAATATCTTCATCTTCGCTGTATAAAGTGGTAAGTGCTTTGAACCTGGCCATCGCATTTGTTTTATTACCATTCACGAGGAACATAGCGGCTCCTTCACCTGCAATACTTCCGGGAGAATCAGCTTCATACAAGTGAATGTTGGAAACGAGCTCTTTTTTATACCAGCTTTGCAAACGATCGATATTATGATTTTTGGTTCCTATTTCATCCACCCCTCCAACAAGATATGTATTCAGCGGATTCTCTTTGATCAACATGGCTGTATCAAGAAGTGCATTCTCAAAGGCCATCCCTGCATGGACATGTGTGATATTATATCCTTTATTACCGCTATAGAGGCTGATCTGTGACGCGATCGTATTAGGTGTACTCTGGACAAAGGTTCCCGGTGACAATATTCCTTCATTATGATCAATGATCTGTTTCATGAATTCGATACTCTCTTCCATCCCTGCATTTGCTGTACCGATAATGATACCTTTAGGATCTTTGGGAATCAGCGGCAATGCAGCCCCCATACCCAACCGGACCGATTTTCCCATTTTACGCAATTGGTTTGCAGGAATGTTCTCATAACCGGGATCCCGTGCCTTCAATTTATTATCAGATGACTCATACAGATACTCCAGGTTGATATCTTTCTCCGGGAAGGTTTGTTGTGGTGAAATACAGGTGGTTTGATGGATAAAAAGCATAGGTATCAGGCTTTGGAAAAGATCAGGGACGTGCAATTGCCGCCAAACCCAAATGAATTAGACATAGTATGTTGCAAAGAAATTCGTTGGGTTGTTGTCACAGGCCGGAGACCTGTCCCGGGGATAGGTTGTTTAAAATGAAGACCAGCATATATTTCCTGGTGAGTAAGGTTAAGGATACTATAAGCTGCTTCGATGGCCCCCGAAGCACCCAATGTATGACCAGTATTTGATTTCGTTGAGCTGAAAGGAGGAGGATCACCAAACAAACGAAGCATGGCCCTGCTTTCCACTTCATCATTGTTTTCCGTACCGGTACCATGTGCATTGATAAAACCGATCTCCTTCTTGTCAAGCCCGGCGGAAGCCAGGGCTCCTCCCATCGCTAAATAAGGGCCATCACCTTCTCTTGATAAAGAGGAGGGATGAAAAGCATCATTTGAATTGCCATATCCTGTTAATTCCGCATACAGCTTTTTGCCCTTAAGCTCTTCTTCATTTTCTAAAATAAGAAAGGCAGCCGCTTCTCCTAAATTCAGACCCTTGCGGTTCGCGTCGAAAGGAGTACAGATCTCCGTGGAAAGAAGATGCAGGGAATTAAATCCATTGATTGTAAACTTTGACAGACTATCCACACCACCGGCGATGACCCTACTGGCCAACCCGTTCCGAATGAGTCTTGCGCCATACATAATCGCATTCGCAGAGGAAGAACAGGCTGTATTGATGGTATTCACGATCCCGTTTATTTTATACAAGGATCGCAAATACCGTGTCACAGAAGCCATTTCATAGGAAGAAAGATAGGGGGAGCCATTGGATTCTTTATTAACATCCCTGAAAAATTCATCCATCAGGCAGATGCCTCCTACTGTAGTGGCATTCACCAGGGCGGTGTCATTGGCGATCAGTTGCGAATGACTGAGTCGGGCGTCCTGGATAGCTTCCTGTGAAGCATGGAGTGCCAGTAACATGGTACGTGTAACGCCTTCATCGGTTACCTTCCATTTTTCTTTCAGGGTTTGGGTATCAATGAAAATTTCGCCAAAAGGTAAAATGCCGGAATGCCTGCTGGGAAGATTTTTTGTTTTTGTAATGCCACAGATACCCTGAAGGAGTGAGGTACGGTTTTCACCCAGGGTGTTTCCAATAGCGCTGATCATTCCTATCCCTGTAACGAAGACCTTGCTCAATGAATGAAATTTACTTTGTCCTGTTTTTTTCTATATACGCCACTATGGTATTAATGTCAACCAATACTTTCCGGCCTTCTTTGGGATCGCGGATGATGATCCCGTATTCCCTGTTGAGTAATACGATCAGTTCGAGTGAATCTATTGAATCAAGGCCCAGTCCTTCACCTTCGCCAAACAAAGGCTGGTCATCCTTTATATTGTCAGGTGTTACAGAAGTTAAATTCAGGAACTTTATGATCTGCTCTTTTAACTGTTGTTTTAATTGTCCGGTTTCCATGGTGTTCATTTGATTCATATCAGTCTTTTTCTTTTCAGACCCCAAATGATTATCAACTGCAATAATACAGTGATGGCAAGTAAAGGTATTATATTCATCAAAATATCTTTTAGTTTTCCGCCTTCCAGAAACAGACCGTAATAAGCTTCCAGGCACCAATGCAAAGGAGATAATTTAATAATGGTACTGAATGAACCGGGCATAGCAAATGCGGGTACCATCAAACCCCCGATGGCTGCCAGGATCACGATCGACGCGGCCCCAAAACCATTAGCCTGCTCCTGTGTGCGGGCAAAAACGCCGATACAAATAGCGTAACTAACGGCACAGCAACCGCAAAGCAACGAAATAATGATTAAGCCAGAAATATCGGCAGGGAGATCCAGGGCAGGCAACCCGATAAAAGGGAATACCCAAACCCCTATACCAAAGATGATGGCAGCCTGGATCAACGTCACACAGAGGTAAGTGATCTGTTTGGATGCGATCACCAGGCCATACCGGGTGGGCAAGGTTTTTAACCGGATAAAACTTCCGCTAAGCTTCTCCCGGACAATACTTCCACTCAATGATATTACAATAAAGAACATCGCGAAAATGGTCCAGGCCGGTACATTATGTTGCGAAGCATTGGGCATTCTTTTAAGCCCATCCATTGACAAAGGGATTTCAGTGATGGTCACCTGGTTGTTCAGCATCTCTTTTTCTGTTGAATCCGGCATCTCCTTTTCATTGATGGAAAAGTACAGGATCCTTAATACCTGCTTACTTTCCACTAATTGTAACGCGCTGCTCAAAGCGCCTTTGACAGATAGACGATAGGGTTCCTGTAAGATGGGATGATAATAAAGTGTGAGTGGGTCCACACTCCCCGGGGAAGCCTGAAGGGAATCTCCTTCAAGACCAAAAGAATGGAGGGCTTTATCTGCCGTATTTTTTGCACGTGCCGTAGTTTTCGAAGAAAAGCTTTCCGGAATGATAATGGCAAGCATGGCATCCTTTGCGTGCATTCGATCGGTGATCATTTTATCGCTTTGATCTTTTTGGACCGCCATCAGCCTGAACATGCCTATTTTATCAATCGCTTTCACCAGTTCTCCGCCGAGGCTCCCTGTATCTTTATTGCAAACAAGCAGGGAGAGTTTATTTTTATTTACTAATTCAAAAGTGCTGCTTTGAATAGCGGTGATCACCAGGACCAGTAAGATCGGCATGGCAAACATAAAAATAAGCCCGACCCTGTCGCGGAGCAGTATCTGTATATCTTTCAATATGGTGGCCCTGAGTTTGTACATGCTAATGCTTATAATCTTTACCGGTTAAATTCAGGAACAAACTTTCCAGGCCGCCTTCCCGGTAACTGGAAAGTAAATTGGCAAGATGATCATGAACGATTATTTTTCCTTCATTGATCAGGGCTATTTTATCACATAGTTCTTCAGCTTCATTCAACTGGTGCGAAGTATAGATAAGCGTTGTGCCATTTTTATTCAGTTCTTTCAGGTAGTTAATGATCGTATACCGGGTTTGTACATCTACGCCCACCGTGGGCTCATCAAGGAATAATAACTTCGGTTCGTGAATCATTCCTATCGCAAGATTTAGCCTGCGTTTCATACCACCTGAAAATTTTCGCACTTGTTTGTTACGAACTGCGGTCAGGTCCAGTAATTCCAGTAATTCAGCCGTTCTTTTCCTGATCGCCGGTTGGCGCATACCTGACCAGGCTCCGAAAAATTCAAGATTCTGTACCGGGCTTAGTTCCTCGTAAAAGGAAAGATCCTGGGGAATAAATCCGAAAAACCTGCTGACCGATTTATGATGTTGGCTTATTTCGCTTCCCAATATCTGGATACTTCCTTCCCGGATTGGAAACAATCCTGTCATCAGGTTCATAAGGGTGGTCTTACCCGCTCCATTGGGACCGAACAAACCGAAACTTTCACCTTCGGCTATTTTCAAATTGAGATGAGAGAAAAAAAGATCGTGCTGCCCGGGATGGCTATAACCAAGATCTTCTATGTCTACGGCAAGAGGGTTCATGAATGCCATTTGATTTTAGACAATGCCTCAAAAGCCTGTTTTTCCATCCCGGCTATTTCATGCAGGCGATCCCCCATTTCGTTAAAATCTTCCTGGCTGCCCAGCCTTCCTTTATAAATGCCCGCGGCAAGAACAGCTGCCTCGCGCCACGCGTCCCCCGATCTGGTGAACATGGCAGAAATTTCCGGTAGCTGATCATCGGGAAGATAAGCATGCGCTTCCTGCAGGAAGGCGCCATAAATATATCGAAAGCCACCACCGCCTGTTCCGATTTCCTCCTGCATACGTACCAGTTGTGCCAGGTAGAGACCTGCTTTTTTTATCCCTAACCTGGTTCGCCACTTTTTTATTTTATTACCGGTGTATCTTATTCCTTTTACACCCGTGATATTCCCGGGGATATGCAGCATGTTTCGCACATTCCTGCCAATTCCTTTTTTTATGGCTTTTTTTACCTGCTCGTCTGTTACTAAGGATCCTTTTTTTGGATAGTACAATTTTCCATGTGGCGCCAAAGCGCCCCGGGCAAACCTGACCCTGCCTAATTCATAACTTGTCAGGGTAGTGGGGTGCTCCATCACCGGATCACTGATAATATAATTGTCCTGTTCCTTGCCATACACCACCAGGTTATGAGCGTTGAAATGGAACCGGTATTCTTTGGGAAAATAAGAAAGGTAATAAACCCCCACCTGGCAGCCCACGGGTTGACCGTTTTCCAGGCAGGTCTCTAAAAAAAGTTCAGCGGGATCTTTCCCGCTGAACTTTTTTCGAATGACGGGAACGCTTAATGCTTTGCAGGTTCTTGAAAAGATCTGGCCCGGGAAGGTTCGGAAGGCTATCGCCGGTCCGTGATTTATCTTCAGGAAAGGGACATATACAAAGAACAACCCCGCGCCGATACCAAAGGCCAGTGGCTCCGTCATCTTTTCCACACCGGCATATCTCAACAAGTTGCGGGTAACACCCGTTTCACAATGCGCGGCCTGTTTATGTTCAAACTCAATCTTCATAGACATTCATGTTCTTAAGATCTTCGACGCTTATATTAAATATTTCGGCATACCTACGAAGTTTTTTATCGGGCAACTTCTTAAAGGGGACTGGTTTCATATGATTTTTTACCTGCCATTTCCAAAAACCGGTATATCCCGCTACCATGGCAATATCCATAAGTCCCCGTTCCATAAAGAATAACAAGGGGCTAGCTTCGTTATTCAGTACTTTTTTCCTGGCCGCTTCCATCCGATCCCTGATATCCTGCCACGCTATATCAAGCGCGGCAATTTTAATATCCCAGCCCTGGCTTAATTCAGTAACATAGTTGCCCGAGGGATCGGTGGCGTAGCAAATTTCTTTGGTGATCTTACCCAATGAACTCAGATCCTGCGGGATGTCTTCCTTTTTCATATAATAAATATTGCGATCAACATACCGAGAGAAGGGCGTACATATAGGAAAACCGGCCACTTTCAGGAACGAGTAAAAGGAGTTTCTCTCCTTTTTTCAACTTTCCACTATGAAATAATTCATTCACCATCATGTAAGCAGAGGCGGCACCTACGTTTCCCAAATGGTACAAATTAATGAACCATTTTTCATAAGGGATGGTTTTCCCGAACAGCGCCATGATATCAAAAATTTTACTTTTGAAATAATCACTGGATATATGGGGCAGAAAATAATCAATATCACCGGGTTCAAGTCCCCTCTCCTCAAAAATTTCTTTTAATCTTTTGCCTCCCAGCGGGATGATATTGTCGCTTAATAATTTTATATCCTGTTTTATGCTTAAAATGGATTTGCTCATGATCTCTTCGTGTGTATAATCCATATAGCTTTTTAATGTGCCGTCCGGTAATTTTTCTCCTGCCATATACATACAGGTTTCCATCTCATTGGCATACGAAACCCCTTCGATCCACTCCACGCGAAGGCTGATCCCTTTTTCATTTTGTTGATCCGAGAGTAAAAAGGCAGCGGCACCGTCAGATAACATCCATCTTAAAAAATCCTTTTCAAATGCGATGACAGGGTTTTTTTGCAGCTCTATTAATTTCTGTGCCTCTTCTTCAAAGACATTTGAAACCACCGCGCCTGAAAACCTTTCCGAACCGGTAGCGGCTGCCAGTTTAACCTCACCAGTTTTAATGGCCATATAGGCATATTTGAAAGCATGCATACCTGCGCAGCATACACCGGAAGGTGAAACGACTTCAATGGAATTCGACTCAGGCAACCAGCCATGTGTCATGACACCGTGGGAGGGTAACATCTGGTCGGGAGAAGAAGTCCCGCAGGAAAGCAATTCAAGGCTTTTTATTTTTTCAGGCTCACCGGCGAATAATGCTTTCACGGCCAAAGCTGTCATCTGGGCATTGGTATGAGTTGGTTTTCCCTCTTTGGTCAGGGCATAGTACCTGGTCTTTATTCCGTTATTCCTCAGCACAATTTCTTTTGATTTGGAGGCTTTGCCATTGATAAAACCCAGGTACAGTTCCATGTCATCATTCGAAACGGGATCGTTGGGAAGAAAGATAGATGTATTCGTTATATAAACCTGTTTAAGAGACATACTGCTATTAATTAATGGAATTCCAGATAATATTTTTTCTTTGTTTGAATACGTTTGGATGAAAAAGGCCTGACAAAAACCGCATCAAGGATGAGAAGGATGGGTGCGCCTAAAAATAATGCGATCAAAAGATAGTATTTAAATGCGACAAGCCATGCCGTCCTGTGCTTCTTTTTTGCAATGAACCTGGCCCAGGCAAGGAAGATACCGCGTGCTTTGGATTCAATGAACATTAAAGAGTATTTCAATTCAACTGCTTTTTCCTGAACCAGTTTGGCCTGCATACCTGTCCAATCATTTCCGGCAAGATGCGGTAGCACGATGCCGGCAAATGTTTTTGTATTCGTAATATCATTTTTGGCGACGCCCGGAACCGGGAAAATATGAAGATAACGGTCTTTTTTTCCATGCAACATCCAGTGAAAAATGGTCACAAAACTAACCGGGTTAGGATGTTTATCTACCAGTGCAATATTGCCAACCAGCCTGGCTCCAACTTCTTCAAGTGATTTTTTTACGCGTTCAAATGCATTGAGCCACATATTCCTGGCCCCCGTAATTGTAATAACCGGGGTGTCTTTTAATATAACCCGGAAATCAGGCAGCTGCAGTAAAGACGTAATGGGGATACTGGGTGATAAGAACCAGGGCTGGTATCCAAGAATAACCAGGTCGTACACGGTTTCTTTTAATGTAAAAGGAAGCAAGACTGCGGCGACACTCAAAACGGAATCAGGCATTACTTCAAAAAAGCGTCTCCCTGTCCAGGGAAATGGATAATCGTTTGCAGGTTTGATCCTTACTTTTTCAACGGAATCACCTGCTTCAATAAAAGCTTGCGTAAAGCAATCAATGATATCCCCCAGTTGACCTGATTGAGAATAATATATAGCTAAGATTTTTTTGGGCATATTCCTGTTGCTTACTAATTTTTAGGGTCAATATCTTCCGGGTGCAATATTCTTGAATTTTTTGTATAATCTTTTATGGCCTTTTGAACTTCCGGTAACAGTTCTTTGAACGTGCGTTGAATAATATGTCGGTCATGTTCCAGGTCTTTAAAATACCGGACAACCTTTGGGGCATGCTCCTGAATGGAAAGGCGTAAAAAATGATACTCGCCATTCGTACTGTCTTTTTTTATCGCGGTTTCCAGTTTTATACAGCCTGCTTTAAAGGATTTTAATTTTGCAGCAGGTTTAGTCAGTAACCCTGCTTTTTTCATGAGTAAGGCGCCTTTATATGCTTCTTTTTCGGGGATCAATGCTGCCATGACCAGGATCAGCTCATTATTGATATCAACGGTATCCCCGGAAGCCATCACGTTATAAAAGGCCGATTTATCGAAGCCTTGCTTTAGTCGCCTCGCTTGGGCAGTTAAACCGGACAGGAAAAAGAGGATGGCAAATATTGATTTTACTGCCATTCGGGACGGATAAAAATGAAAAAAATAATATAATGAACTTTCATCTGAATTCCTTTCAGGTTGGTGGAGCAGCTGAATCAGTTAAACTATGAACCCGTCCCTGCAATTTCTGTGCAGTAATTTTATGAGTCCCTGCCCCCGGTTATCAATTACTTCTACTCCTTCCAGCCTTCTTGATTAATGAGGTGCAGGATCTTCAGGACAAAATTAATTAAATTATGGCTAAAGCCCCCTGCTTTAACACAGGGTACAAGATCATTAATCGGGCATGATAAATGATTCGCGTTATAAAAGGATCCTGGCCATCCGGGAATTATTTAAATCATTATTTTTAGGTATTAAGTACAAATGATAAAAAAGTGAAGATGGATAATACTAAAAAGGAATTTTCGGATAGCTGGGCTATCATTCTGGGTGGTTCAAGTGGTTTTGGTCTGGCGACCATTGAAAAGCTGGCCCTCCATGGCATGAACATTGCAGTGCTTTACCGCGAAACAGCCGCTAAAGAAAGATCACTTAAGGAAAGATTTTCCAGGCTGACCACCGAATCCGGAATAACCATTTTGCCATATAATATTAATGCATTGGATGCAGCCGGAAGGGGTTTGTTTATAGAGCAATTTACGGCTGCGGTGGACAAAAAACATTGTGTAAAGTTGTTGCTTCATTCCATTGCAAGAGGTAATTTAAAACCATTAGTGCCGGGGCCCGATCCCGTGATAAAGGCAAACCAGGAAACACTTTCCAATGAAGATATCCAGCTCACTTCCTATGCGATGTCAACCAGCCTGCTTGATTGGGCGAGATCTCTTTACCAGGAGGGGCTTTTCCATCCCGAAGCAAGAATAACAGGGCTCACCAGCGAAGGAGCGCATAGATATTGGGAAGGTTATGCTGCTGTTTCCATCGCTAAGGCATCCCTGAAAAGTCTTACAACTTATATGGCGGTCGAGTTGGGCCAATACGGATTGAGAACAAACCTTATTCAGGCGGGGATCACAGAAACACCTTCCCTGAAAAAGATACCTGCCAGTAAAAAACTTATCGAGATGTCAACTGCAATAAACCCCCTGGGGAGGATGACAAGACCGGAAGATGTGGCCAATGTGATTTATTTACTTTGCAGGGATGAAGCATCATGGATAAATGGAGCGGTGATCCATGTGGATGGGGGAGAGCATTGTCTTTAATTAAAAAAAAATAATGGATGAGAACACAACAGTACAGGGAAATCGTTGAACAGCTACCGTATAAATCCTCTTTTCTATTTGTAGATAATATTTCACTGCTAAATGAGGACCAGGTGGTAGGGGATTATACATTGAGAAAAGACGCTTTTTTTTATGAAGATCATTTTGCCGGAAACCCGATCACGCCAGGGGGTATTATGACGGAAATAATGGTCCAGATCGGCCTTGTTGTATTAGGGATACATCTTATAACCTGTGAATCAGGTCAAATGAATGTTACAAGAGAAGGAAAGTTGTTTCCTTTGCTTACCTCCACCAATGTTTCGTTTCGTAAAATGGTATTACCAGGTGAAAAAGTCACCGTCATTTCCCGTAAACAATATTTCCGTTTTGGTAAACTGAAGTGTTATGTTGAAATGCACAACTCCGACAAAGAAGTGATCGCGAAAGGAATGTTCTCCGGGTTGATCAAACAATTCCGGCATAATAGAGAAATGAGTCAAATGGAAAAAGCTTAGGTTTTAACCACCCACCTTCCGGCCTTCGCGTAACCTTTGGGAGCAAGGCCGGGGGATCAATGGTTAATAAAGATTAAACCCGATAGTACCAAAGGCAATCTTCTGGCTATCGGGTTATCTTTACCCCTACTAAATAAAACAGGATGAATCACCGTGTTGTCATTACGGGTTTAGGAGTTGTATCTCCGAATGGTATCGGTGTTCCCGATTTTTTACATGCTATCATGAACGGTGTTTCCGGTGTAAGGTTTATGCCTGAGTATGAGCAGCTGAATTTTAATTGCCAGGTAACCGGTCAGCCTTCGTTTGAATTGGATCAATTAAAAAATTACGTTACGGATGTTACTCTTAACGGACTTAAAGCCATCGGCATAGGTTATGGAATAAAAGCGGCATTGGATGCCTGGACCGATGCAGGCAATCTCATTACGGGTGAAGAACCGCATTGGGAAACAGGTTGTGTTTTTGGTAACAGTGTCGGGGATACAGATGTGATTAAAAATGTAATTACCCGTGTGGATGCAAAGGAAGCAAAAAAAATAGGATCCAGGGTGGTGGAACAGTTTATGAACAGCGGTGTAACGGCCTATATTTCCGGACGATTGGGTTTGGCCAACAGGGTCATTACCAATTCCGCGGCCTGCGCCACCGGTACACAGGCCATATTAATGGGGTATGAATACATTAAACAAGGGTTGGCGAAACGCATGCTGGTGGGGAGCACGGAACATGTAGATTCCTACATTTTTGGTACATTTGATTCTATGCGGATTTTGGCAAGGAAATTTAATCATCAGCCTGAACAGGCCTCCCGTCCCATGAGTGCTTCTGCTGGTGGTTTTGTTCCCGGGTCGGGCTCTGGAGCCCTTATCCTTGAAGAGTTGGATTTTGCACGACAACGAAATGCTACCATCTATGCGGAAATAGACGGGGGCGCCTCTAATTCAGGCGGACAGCGATTCGGGGGCTCTATGACGGCGCCCGGTTCCCGGGGGGTTATCAAATGCATCAGGGAGGCGATCAGCAATTCAAATAAAAGCCCTGAATCGATAGACCTGATATCCGGTCACCTGACCGCCACGGCTGCTGATACTTTGGAAATTCAGAATTGGAGTCAGGCCCTGGACAGGAAAAGCGAAAATTTCCCGATGGTCAATTCATTAAAGTCGATGATCGGGCATTGCCTGAGCGCGGCAGGTTCCATTGAATCCGTAGCGGCAGTATTGCAGATCGCTCACCAGTTCGTACATCCGAACATCAACCTGGAAGATCCCCATCCCGAAATTGTAAAGATGGTAAGTGTTGATAAGCTTCCGACAACAATGGTAAAAAAAGAAATTAATACTATTGCCAAAGCTAATTTTGGATTTGGCGATATTAATACCTGTTTACTATTTTCAAAATACAATTCTAATGGATAGACAAGAAATCATTGATGAGCTCAAAAAGGTACTGACCCCCTATATGGAAGATAAAGAATTGCTGGGAGGGATCAATGAACAGACCGACCTGATAAAAGATCTGAAGATCAATTCCGCTAACCTTGTGGACATTATCATCGATGCGGAGTCTAAATATAATATTGAGATTGATATGGATTCGGCTGAAAAGATGACAACTGTCGGAAGCTGTATTGATATAATCACTGAAAAAATGAATAGCAAAACGTGACCAGTACCGGCAATGATATTGTAGCCCTAAAAGCCACTAACCAGCAACGCAGCATCCATCCCCGGTTTTATTCGAAAATTCTTTCTCTTTCTGAACAGGAGCTTTTTTACCGGCAGGTAATAAAAGAATTGTCCTTTGAAAAATTTGTATGGCTGTTATGGTCCGTTAAAGAATCGGTATATAAATTCATGAAGAGATCGGAACCGACCCTTTTATTTTCTCCGGTAAAGATCATCATACGGGGAATTGATTCCCCATTCCGGGGCGGTGTCACCAGGTTCAAATACCGTCAATGGGAGAATAAAAATAACCAGGCTGGTGAAGATCTCTATAAGTGCGAAATTGTTTTTGGACCCGCTATTTTTTATTCAAGATCAAAGGTCCACGATGAGGTAATTGCCACCGAGGTCAGCCAGAATAAAAACTTTGATTATAGTTACTGGGGTATTAAATCAATTGATAGTCCCTCTTATGAAGCTCAATCAGAAGCAGTAAGGGCCTTTGTCCTAAACAGGTTGAATTCCATATTGGCTCATGATTATACTGATCTAAGCATTGGAAAGAACCTCCAGGGCTACCCGGTCCTGTTATCTGGAGCAAGAGAATTGAATATTCCAGTCTCATTAGCCCACCATGATCGTTTTATAGCTTATTCTTTCATATTAAGTCCCAATATCCACACCCACTGACCCGCTGCCTCACTGTCTTTCTGACTTACTGTCTTTCTTTTAAACCTGTGAATAATGTAACTTATTTCAGGAATTGTGTAACAATTCTAACCCTGGAATTCGTGATATTCGTCACTTAAAATAGTGGTTATGAATAAGATATTCTTCGCTTTTTTACTGATCCTTATTTCAAGCACATTACACGCACAGAATGCTAAAGTTTATTTCATCCGTTCAGATGGTTTCCAGGCCCCGGCGGCTGGCTTTAACCTTTTTATTGATCAAAAGCCCGTGGGACATCTTAACAACAAAAGATATATGGTCCATAATGTGACACCGGGCT
>JADGPW010000221.1 GCA_017882265.1 Chitinophagaceae bacterium
CCCTCCACTCATACTGTTGGTTTCGTAGCTGCGGTTCAAAACCCGCTTCGCGAATAGTCTCCTGTATACTTTTATAGGTAAATCGGTGCGGGGCCCCGGCAGCGCTCACTACATTTTCTTCCAGCATAATAGAACCAAAATCATTGGCGCCGCCATGCAGGCAGATCGACGCAGTTTGTTTGCCAACGGTAAGCCAGGAAGCCTGTATATTTTTAATATTGGGCAGCATAATTCGGCTCAATGCGATCATCCTGATATATTCTTCCGGGGTAGTTAAATTATGAACGCCACGGATCTTTGCCAGCAATGTATCTACATCCTGGAAGGTCCAGGGTATAAAAGCAAGAAACCCTTTTGCATTGGCAGGCTTCCGGCTTTGTACTTCCCTGATCTTTACCAGGTGTTCAAAACGTTCTTCGATCGTTTCTACATGGCCAAACATCATAGTGGCGGAAGTCGTGATGTTCAATTCATGTGCTTCGTGCATAATATCGAGCCATTCCTGCGCCCCGCATTTTCCTTTGCTGACCAACCTCCTGACACGGTCCACCAGTATTTCCGCACCTGCACCGGGTAATGAATCCATTCCCGCTTTTTTTAATGCCATCAATACTTCACGGTGGGTGCTTTTTTCCCCGCCGGGTCCTGAGGACAGCTTGGTGATATGTGCTACTTCGGGAGGACCGAGAGTATGTAATTTGATCTGTGGATATTCTTTTTTGATCTGGCTGAATATATCAACATAGAATTGCAAACCCAGTTCAGGATGATGACCCCCCTGTAGTAATAACTGATCGCCGCCCCACTTTAATGTTTCTTCAATTTTTTTTCGATACGCCGGCATATCCGTGATATAGGCTTCGGGATGTCCGGGGATACGGTAAAAATTGCAAAACTTGCAATTGGCAACACATACATTCGTAGTATTTACATTCCGGTCTATTTGCCAGGTTACTTTTCCATGCGGCACCTGTTTTTTTCTCAGCTCATCGGCGATAAACATCAGGTCGGTCAGCGGGGCATGATTATAAAGATGGGTTCCTTCTTCCACGGATAAAAACCCGAAGGCCGCGGCTTTATCATATAACTCGTTTAGCTGCATGGATGCAAAGGTAGATCACGGATGACACGGATTGGACGGATAAACACAGATTTTTATTTTTTATTTCGCAACAAAAATCCCTACATATCCTTGTCAAAGTAGTTCTTAAAATATTTGTGAGTAAAAATTGGCTAAGAAAGGGATGAAAATTCAAACCCGATCCATGTTTTGGATAAACTGCTATTAAACTTAATTTACCCACCTGGCGGGAAAAGGATAAACGGCAGGTTGTATTGCATCATTTTATATAAAATAATTGTCATAAGAAAAGAATGGATCGCAACCTACTGAATATTATTCGGGTTTAACTAATTGCATGAAGAATACCTTTATTTGCCTTCTGCTTAGCATTTTCCTGCTTCGGGGAATCCCGCTCGCCGCCCAGGAAGAATTTATTGAGCCTCCCTCCCGACAGCTTGCAAAGATCCCCTTCAACCAATTGACAGGGGGTATTATTATCCTTCAGGCCAAGTTTGGCAATTTCCCGGATACCCTCAATTTTATTTTAGATACGGGTAGCAGTGGCATTTCACTCGATTCCACGACAGCCGCTTACCTCAAGCTAAAACCGCTGCCTTCAGACAGGACTATCCGGGGTATTGCGGGTATTCGAAAAGTAAGTTTTATATATAACCAGCAATTGCATTTTCCGGGTCTCACTGTTGATAGTCTCGATTTTCATATTAACGATTATGGTTTACTCACGGCGGTTTATGGTGAAAGGATCGATGGCATTATCGGCTATTCCATTTTGAACCGATACATCATGAAGTTAGATTATGATAGTATGAAAATCTCCATCTGCACTAGGGGAACCCTTCGCTACCCGCGGGGAGGCTATCTGTTAAAACCCGTCATTAACCAATTGGTCGCGCAACCCTTACGGGTAAGGGATGAACACACGGTGAGCTCAAAGTTCCTCTATGATATGGGCGCCGGACTTTGTATGTTGCTGACCCGTGATTTTATAAATGATAGCAATTTCCTCGATAAAAGAAAAAAACACTGGGTAAAAGAAGGGGAGGGCCTGGGGGGGAGGATCGATATGGAACTTATGGTAATAAAGGAAGTAAAACTGGGTCCTTACCGTTTTAAGAATGTACCAGTCTATGTTTTTGATGATGTGAACAATGTGACTTCATATCCTTACATGGGAGGATTAATAGGAAATGATATTCTCCGGCGTTTCAATGTGATACTGAACTATCCACAAGGGGATATCTATCTTATTCCCAATTCGCATTTTACGGAGTCCTTCGATTACTCCTATTCGGGGATCGAACTCTACCTGATCGATGGTCTGATCCTTATCGGTGATGTTGCCAAAGATTCACCGGCGGAAGCGGCCGGCATAAAAGAAGGCGACCAGGTAATAGCCATCAACAAAAATTTTACGCAAAATCTTAACCAGTATAAAATCCTCTTACAGGCGCCCAATGAAAAAGTAAAGATCATCATTCGCCGTGGCGCGGAGATCAAAGAGATCGAATTTAAGATTAAAAGCATTTATTAAGAGGCTGGTCATCAATTGCGGCTTAGATAAAAGATAATAGTGAACCAGCCTACCGGCAGGCAGGTAGATAATAGTGCCTCACAGTCGAAAAGATTTTACGATTTTGAAACTTTATCAAAACTGTAAGATCTTTTCGTTTAAGGAACTATTATCTATTCACTATTCACTATTATCTCTCTTTAGCGGCATTTTTCAATATTTTTGCACTATGATTCAATTCGAAAAATTTGTATTGGCCAATGGCCTTCGTGTTATTGTTCACCAGGACCTGTCAACACCTATGGCGGTGATGGATATCATGTACGATGTGGGCGCCCGGGATGAGGATCCGGAGAAAACGGGATTCGCGCATTTGTTTGAACACCTGATGTTCGGGGGCTCTGTCAATATTCCCGAATATGATGAACCGCTGCAAATGGCGGGTGGCGAGAACAATGCTTATACGACGAACGACCTTACCAATTACTATATACAACTGCCAGCAGAAAACCTGGAAACCGCTTTCTGGCTGGAAAGCGACCGTATGTTATCATTATCCTTTGATGAAAAAAGCCTGGCCACACAAAAGAAAGTGGTATGTGAAGAATTTAAGGAACATTACCTCACCAAACCCTACGGAGATGCCTGGCATAAAATGAGGGAGCTGGCCTATAAAAAACATCCTTACCGGTGGATGACCATCGGCAAAGAGCTGGGGCATATTGAAAATGCGGAACTGGCCGATGTGAAACATTTCTTCTTTAAACATTATCGCCCGGCAAATGCTGTAATGGTATTGGCGGGAAATGTTACACTGGAAAAAGTAAAAGAACTGGCTGAAAAATGGTTTGGCGGGATCCCTGCCGGTGAAAAATACAATCGAAACCTTCCCCAGGAACCCGAACAAAATGAGGAAAGAAAACTGGAGATAAAAGCTTCTGTGCCGCTGGACGCCTTATATAAATGCTGGCATATGCCGGCACGGCTTGACCGGAAATATTATATTACCGATCTGCTGACCGATATACTCAGCGGAGGCGGATCATCCCGTTTGTATCAATCGCTGGTTAAAGAAAAACAATTGTTTAGCAATATTGAATGTTACCATTTTGGAAGCACGGAGCATGGCTTACTGGCTATTGAAGGGAAATTGGTAAAAGGTGTGAAAATGAAAGATGCCGAAAAAGCAGTTGAATCGGAGCTGGATAAAATGAAAAGCGAATTGGTGAGCGGGCAGGAACTGCAAAAAGTGAAGAACAAGACCGAAAGCATGATCGCATTTGAAGATATGAGTGTGATGAGCAGGGCCAATAGCCTTGCTTATTACGAGTTGCTGGGCGACGCGTCCCTGATGAATTCAGAATTGGAAAAATATGCCGCAGTTACCACGGAAGATATTTTAGAAGAAAGCCGCACTATTTTCAACAAGAATAACTGTAACACTATCTATTATTTATCAGATAACTAATCGGATACACGATTCGAACATCGAACATACTTTTACCCAGAATTTAAAAATAATGAAAGAAACAATGATCCTGGACAGGAAGGCCCCCCCCGTGATTGTAGATGCCGTCAATCTGCATCTAAAACTAAAGCCGTATCAAAAATTTATCTTAAAGAATGGGGTGGAAGTATACACGATCGATGCAGGCGCCGAAGCGGTCATGGCCATTGAATGGATCTTTTTTGCGGGTAATTCCCAGGAAGATCAAAACCTGGTTGCTGCCACTGCTAATTTCTTATTGCGCAACGGCACCCAAAGCAAAACAGCATTCGAAATCAATGAACATTTTGAATATTATGGATCTTACCTGAACCGGAGTTGCTTTAATGAAACTGCCAGCATCTCGCTCTATTGTCTGACAAAACATATTGGTGAATTGTTGCCGGTCGTGAGGGAACTGATCACAGATTCTGTCATGCCACAGGAAGAACTCACTATTTACCAGCAAAACATGAAGCAAAAACTAAAGGTAAGCCTGAAGAAAAGCGATTTTGTGGCTGGCCGGCTGATCGATGTTTCCCTCTATGGCGAAAAACATCCGTATGGAAAATTCAGTAGTGCCGAAGATTTTGATGCCCTGAACAGGGAGATGTTGTTGGATTTTTATAAAAAATATTACCAACAGGGAAAATGGATCATGTTTGTGGCGGGTAAATTACCAGCCGATCTCGAACCATTATTGAACCAGCATTTCGGTGACCTTCCAAATCATCCTGTGGCTGTAAAAGAAACGGCGATACAATTGGCCACAGAAAAAAAGACCCGCATTACAAATGATCCCGATGGTGTACAGGGTTCTATTCGTATCGCAAGACCATTCCCTAACCGTCATCACCCGGATTTTTTAAAGGTGCAGGTGCTGAATGTTTTGTTCGGCGGATTTTTTGGCTCAAGGCTCATGAGTAATATCCGCGAGGATAAGGGCTATACTTATGGGATCCATAGTTTTCTTCATAATCATATCCAGCGGTCCGCCTGGATGATCAGCACCGAAGCCGGTAAAGATGTTTGCGAGGCCACGATTGCCGAAGTATATAAAGAAATGAAAGATCTTAGGGAGGAACTTGTAGAGGAAGATGAATTGTCCCTGGTCAGGAATTATATGATGGGAGGGATTCTGGGAGAACTCGATGGCCCCTTCCAGATCATAGCCCGCTGGAAAAATATCATTTTGAACGGGCTGGATGAAAATTATTTCTACAACTCTATCAATACGATCCGGACCATTTCTGCTAAAGAATTACAGGAGCTAGCCCAAAAATACCTGCAACCGGAAGAGTTTTATGAATTGGTGGTGGTCTGACCGGGGTGAGTGGTGAGTAAAGAACCCGAATTCTGGAATCCTACTCACAACTCACAACTAACAACTGACAACTCACAACTCACAACTCACCATTCACCACTCACTCTATCACCATATTAAACCTCCTCACCTGCTCTTTAATTATTTTTTCAACTTCGGTTTCGAGCGTTGCCTTATTATTATTTGTGACTGCCTTTGCTTTTTCAGCGGCAATAAAAGCTTCTCTTTGAGAATTAACCCTGCTGATCTCCTGTTGAATTGATCCCCGCTCCACTGTTTTTTGAGTTACAATTTGTTTAAGCTCATTACGGGATTTGTTTTTCAGGCCGTCAGGCAATGTTTTCATATCTACAGTAGCTACAAATGAACTGTCCCTATCCATAGCATCTACCATATCCCAGCCGGCATTATTATAAAGTTGCTTATTACCTTTCACCGCCGTCCTTTTAGCGGCCACTGTTGTACTGATTCCTGCATTCGCCATGTCTACATACCCCTGCGCCATTAATTTTTCGCTGCCGCCGCTTCCATAATAGAGGTAGGTGCTGTTCAGTTTCCCATTCAATACTACCAGGGTAGTATCATAGGGAGTAGGAATGTCTACTGGTTTTTCATCCTGGTCGATATTGGTAAAACTTCCGCTTCCGCATTCTGCGTTGAGGTTCCAGTGTTCCTGGATACCCTGCGCCCTGTCACCACAGTAAATGGTATTTACGATAACTCCTTTTTTCTTTGCCTCGGCGCAGGCCTTCGTATACGGAATATCACCCTGGAGGAAGTCCTCGTTGCCGGCAATAAATATCACTTTGTAATTGTTAGCGGTGCTATCCCATGCCAGCTCATTCAGCGATGTGTAAATGACATGACCGCAGTATTCATCTCCACCGTTTGTCGTCAGGCTAAAAAGATTTTTAGAAAGCTGGTCCAGGTCGGAACTGAATCCACTTATCTGTTTTACATAACCAACTTTTACATCGTTGGTGCTTCTTCCATATTCGTATAAGGCTATTTCAATTTTTGGCGAAACGCCTTCACATTTTGCTTTACCCATTACACTCACCATATTCCAGAGTTGTGCCTTGGCCTGGTCTATCAGGCCATCCATGCTATTACTTACATCCAGTAATACAGCCACCTGTATTTTTGGGTTGCTGTTTACAGGGATGCCTGGTTTTTTTACCGGGAACGCAGCATCCATCATGGCGAGGCTTATAATAATAGAGAAGATGGTTACCGGGGGTCTGAGCTTCAGCATCATAGCAATAATTTATTCTAAGATGCAGCGGGGCGCAAGTTTGCACATGGGGGATTTGCTAAATTTTACTTGTACTTAACAGGACAATGGGCAATGGACAATAGGCAATGGACAGGAACCTCCCTTAATTTGCAAGAATATAACCGCGGAGACGCGGAGACGCTGAGGAAATGGACAATTACTCATTGTCTTCTCCTCAGCGTCTCTGCGTCTCTGCGCCTCCGCGGTTATAAGCGAACTTAAAGTATTACAAACTATATCCCGTGCCATTTATTTTTTGCCCATTGTCTATTGCCCCATTGCCCTCCACCTCCAGTCTCTCCGGTTTATTTTATAGGTTTGCACAATGAGCTTCGACAGAAAAGACCTTTCCAACACACAACTCATTGATATTTACCGTAACCTTTTATGGCCGCGTATGATAGAAGACAAAATGCTGCTGTTGTTGAGGCAGGGAAAGATCTCCAAATGGTTTAGCGGAATTGGCCAGGAAGCGATCTCGGTGGGCGCCACCATGGCTCTCCAGGAAGACGAATGGATCATGCCTCTTCACAGGAACCTTGGGGTATTTACAGTTCGCAACATGCCTTTACACAAACTTTTTATGCAGTGGCAGGGAGCACAAGAGGGGTATAGCAAGGGGAGAGAACGAAGTTTTCATTTCGGGAACAGAGAACACCATATATGCGGAATGATCTCTCACCTGGGCCCCCAACTCGCCATTGCCGATGGAGTGGCCCTGGCGCATGTATTAAGAAATAGTTCAACAGGCTCCCCACTTAAGGTCTCTTTAGCGTTTACCGGTGAAGGCGGTACCAGCGAAGGCGATTTTCATGAAGCCCTGAATACAGCCGCTGTCTGGGACCTGCCGGTCATTTTTATCATTGAAAATAATGGCTATGGATTAAGTACACCAGTGAAGGAGCAATACCGCTGTATCAGCCTCGTGGATAAAGCCATCGGTTATGGAATGGAAGGAGTGAAAATAGATGGTAATAATGTACTGGAAGTATATGATACAGTAAAAGGAGTAAGAGAATATTGTATCCGGAACCGGAAACCCTACCTTATTGAATGCCTCACTTTTCGCATGCGGGGGCATGAAGAAGCCAGTGGCATCAAATATGTGTCACCCGATCTGTTCAGATTATGGGAACAAAAAGATCCGATCAAAACCTATGAACATTATTTAATGGAGAGCGGGGTGCTGAAGGAAATAGAGGTTGCCGATATAAGAAATGAATTCAAAGACAAAATTGAAAGTGAATTAGCTATCGGGTTTGGTTCCAGGCCTGTCATCGTGGATACGGAGAATGAGCTGGAAGATGTTTATGCTCAGTCGGCTCCCGATAGCTATCGGGATGGCAGTCGGCAGTCGACAGTCAGCAGTCGGCAGTCAGCAGTCGGCAGTCAGCAGTCAGCAGTAGAGATTGTGGATAATTCGGAACTAACTCACCACTCACCACTCACCACTCACGATCTGCGATTGATTGATGCAATTAAAGAAGGTCTTCACCAAAGTATGCAGCAACACCCCAACCTTATCCTGATGGGACAGGATATTGCTGAATATGGAGGCGCTTTTAAAATAACAGAGGGCTTTGTACAGGAATTTGGAAAAGAGAGGGTAAGAAATACGCCTCTTTGTGAAAGCGCGATTGTGGGGGCTGCACTGGGATTAAGCCTGGAAGGATTCAAGAGCATGATGGAAATGCAGTTTGCGGATTTTGTCACCGTGGGGTTTAACCAGATCATAAATAATCTCGCCAAGATACATTATCGCTGGGGGCAAAATGCAGATGTGGTGATACGGATGCCGACGGGTGGTGGGGTAGGTGCCGGACCCTTTCACAGCCAGAGCAATGAAGCATGGTTTGTACACACTCCGGGATTGAAGGTGGTTTATCCCTCCACACCTATTGACGCAAAAGGTTTACTGATCGCTGCTATCAATGATCCTAACCCCGTATTGTATTTTGAGCACAAAGCATTGTATCGTTCCATAAGCGGTCCAGTACCGGAGGACTATTATGAAATCGAGATCGGCAAGGCCCGACATGTAAGAGAAGGCGACGAGATTTCGATTATTACGTATGGCGCCGGGGTGCATTGGGCCGAAGACTATGCCGCGGAACACCCGGAGATCTCTATTGATATACTTGACCTGAGAACATTATTGCCGCTTGATTATTTAGCTATTCGTGAAGCAGTTAAACGAACCGGACGGGTTCTATTATTACACGAAGACACATTGATTGGAGGCATAGGGGGAGAGATCGCTGCCTGGATCGCGGAGAACTGTTTTGCATTACTCGATGCGCCGGTAATGCGTTGCGGATCGCTGGATACACCGGTTCCTTTTAGTATTGAGCTGGAGAATAATTTTATGGCAAGAGCAAGAATAGAAGAGTCAATTAAGAAATTGATCAGCTATTGATTCAGCGCCTTGTATTCCCTTCATCTCTGATCATCACCGC
>JADGPW010000023.1 GCA_017882265.1 Chitinophagaceae bacterium
AGCCAATATCAGCAGGTGCGCCTTCGAGATGTACATACACCCATCCATTTTTATTTTCACGGGAAGCATTGGCAAGCCGGTCAGTTTTCTTTGTGGTATGGCAGGCCATCTGGCTACAAACGAGCATCGGTAAAAGGATTAATTGGGCAGCATGTAATTTCATTATGTTTGATTTTACTTTTCCGGCAGGTACTTCCTGCCAGGTTACAACATCAGGTCAAAAGAATCTTTGGTGTTCCATAAGAGTCTCCCATGGAAACCCATGCCCCGACCGGTTGTGTTAATACGAAATATTGATATACCATACCCCTGTCTGTAACGTGCAATTGCTGCAAAGGGATGGTGATGATTTATCCTTGGCCAGCCGTAATGCATAATCGATCACATCATTCCAGGTCGAATTGGAATTATCAAGGTAACTTATCTTTTCTTTCATAGCCTGGATAAAGCTTAACGTAAAAAATCCGCCGAAGGGATTGGACCATGAATATTCACCCGAATGAGCTGCCGCGGAAATAATATTTCCATGGGCATTTACAAATAGTTTTTTCAGCTTGGCCACATCGGGTTTGTTATCGGATTGTGTGTTGAGAAAACTGGCGGTGGTAGTCTGGTTAATGCCCACATAATTATTGCAGCAATCCGCCAGCACAATATTCAGCCTGGCCCCTTTATCCTTCAATATATTATACACATCGCTTAACCCTAATGAGTTGGTTGTTGCTATACTTGTATAACTGGATGTCCGCAGGTCCATCATTGGATATTCATCTTTTTGGTTATTCCACCGGAAACCATGTCCCCGGTACACAAATAGGACGATATCATTTTTGCCAGGCATTACAGAAGCCAGCGTATTCTGAACCGAGGTTTTATTAAAATTGCTTCCGTCAACAATATATTTCCGGTAGCCAAAACCCAGGGCATCCGCCACGCCCTTGAATTCATAATCCAGTTTATCACGGTCGGCCGCGCAACCAGCCCCGATATCGCCTATAAGGGTATTGGCAATGACCACCAGGTGAAGAATGGCCCCGGTGTTTACTGGTGTGATCGTCGCATCACCCAGGCCACAAAGTTTCTTAAGAGCAATAAAATCCGGCTCATTATTCCAGAAAAACTTACGCAAATAAGTTTCCGACACTGTGTAAGGGTTCATCTGGTAAAATGAATCCACGGGTATTTCGCTGGCATAATTTAGTTTCGGGTCATCGGTAGTAGACGGCATGTTCCAGTTAGCGTGGCCCTTACTTTTCCGCCAGATAAAATGGTCGGGGTTATATTTCTGATCTTTTGTTGAATCAGTAATATACCTTGGATGTGATCCGGACATAAAAAAATAGGAAGAACCATCGGGGTAGACACCCGTAGATGAAGTATAATCCACATTAACCACATTGTATTTGTTGCCCTCCGAGTAATAATTGATGCGCATATAACTACGGCTCTCATTGAAATACACCAATAACCCTTCATAGGGGGCATTATTCTTATCATGAAATTTTACTTCATAAAGAATCTGCGTGTGAACCAATTGCTGGAATAAGCAGGTAAATAAAAGAACCTGCAGGATAGGGGAAAGTATGAACCGGCGCATGATAAAGTTTTAGTAATCGTAATAAAGGAGTCTCCTTACAGCCAAGTTACAACATCAAACCAAATTAATTGGAGTTGGCCCGGATGACTTTCCGGGAACCCCGTCCGACTTCTTTGGGGAATCCAGTGTGACCTTGGGACCTTCGAAGGCTTTTTGATTTGTTCTCATGTGTTCATTTGATCCCTTTTTGTTCTGCTTCCTTTAAAAGCTGCCTGTACTTTTCAGCATTTGGTTTATCTCCTTCTGCCTGATATACATTGAATATATTCGAAAGAAAATGTGCGCTGCCCGGGGTCAGACCGAGACCATCAAAGAAATATTTTAATGAAAGGGGATAATTTTTCTTATTAAATGCAATTACACCAAGGTTATCCAGCGCAGTTACATTTTTAGGATTTAACGTCAGGGCTTTCAGGTAATTTTCCTCAGCCTTTTCAATATCATGGAGTTTCATAATATAAAGCTCACCCTTGTATCGGTATGCTTCATCAGATTTGATATTTTTTACGATTAGTTCATCCAGGACTGTAAATGCAGAATCCAATAACCCTTTTTCAGAATAGGTTCTGGCCAGTAACATATAATTATCAGCGTTATTGGGTTGCATATTCCTGAGATTATTATAAGCATATAAAGCACCCGCATAATGGCCGGCCGATTCCATTCTGTTGGCGACAAATAAGAGATTTGTTAGTGCTACCGATTGATCGGGAAATATTTTTAAGCTGCGTATGAAGTAGTGAGCTGCGGTACTATCATCATTTCTGTCCATTTGAATGATTCCCAGCAATGCCCATGCAAAGTAATAGTCTGGAAAAATATTAGTTCCCTTCGTTATATACAATTCGGCACGTTTATAATACTCTTCTTTCTCAGCTGGCGGGAGTTCCTGGGCTGCATCATATATGGCTTTCCCGGTCACCACATTGCATCTTGCGCTTTTGGAAGAAATCTTACTATCGTGTTCAAACAGGGTATAATTGTCATTCCAGTCCGCATTCCGGATGACAGTTTGAATGGCATAACCTGAGATGATCAGCAGCAGCAAGATCCCGGAAGCTTTTTTGATATACTGCCATTTTACACGTGAAGGAATATATTCCAGTAAAAGCCATGCGATAAGGAGGGCAAAACCAACTGACGGCATGAACAGGAAACGGTCGTTCATGGGCGTTCCCAGGTTTAAAAAAAGATTGGAAACGACGGAATAAGTCATAAAAAAATAAAGAATGCTGAATGCAATTACACTTTTTTGCTTCAATTGTTTAACAGCCAGTACGGCCAATCCGGCGAATATCATCAGGGATAGCCAGACCAGTGGATTGGCAAAGTTTGTAACCGGGACCATGGAAGGATAATAATCCGTTGTAAGAGGGTATGGGAAAAACAGCAGACCCAGGTATCGTAACGCAATATCAATTACAGTGGCGATCCTCTCCATAAAGCCGGCGCCATAAAAGGGATTTGTAAGGAAATTGTCAACATGTGCAATTTGCTGGTGAGGCTCAAGGGCGGCCATTCTGACTATAAAATATAAGACGGTGGCGATACCTATTGGAATAAGTGAGCGTCCGCAATTTTTTAATGATTGGGTTTTATAATAAATGGCCAGCGGGATAACCGCAAGAAATGTGATGGCATTTTCCTTAGCAAGCAGCGCCAGGAAAAAAGTCAGAGAACCCCAGATCAAATTGATCTTTTTATTCTTATCAATAGAAATGATCATGAATAAGATAGTCAGCAATGAGAAAAACATGGCGAGAATCTCATCAAGGCTTTTGATGTTAGCTACTGCTTCTGCATGGAGCGGGTGAACCGCATATATTAAGGTGGCAATAAATGGCAGGCTGGAATAATATTTTTTTCCGGGCCCTGGTGGAAACAAAAAAACAAGGAAATAAAAGAGGGCTACACAGGTCAATGTATATAAGATCACATTTGTAAGATGACCGATGAATGGGTTTTGACCAAAGAATTCATATTGAATGGCAAAGACAGCCTGTGATAAGGGTCGGTAACGACCCCCGGTTTCAATTCCACCTTCCCCGAAGTATCCCTGGAATATATCACTACTGAAGATCTCAGGTATGGCGGAAATCCCTTTTTTTGTCAGGCTGTTGCCCGTGATCACCAGGCTATCATCAAGAGCATAATTCAGGAAAAGTGTGTTGAAGTTCACCACAATAGTTACGAGGGCAATGATAAGTACGGGTGAGCGGAACATTCGGGACGAAACAGTAGAAGATTTAATAGGAGCAGCTTTCACCGTTTCAGGTTTTTTGACACCCCTGCCAGTGATCTTATGTTTTTTCTTTTTTACCACTCCCATAAAACAATATTAAAATAAACAGTCAGTAGAATAAAATTAGAGAATCCATATTTCTCTACAAGGGAAAGTAATTGTAACAGACTTGAATTACCCCGGATCTCCGGTTGACATGCTATGATTTGACAATTTCAATAATTCCAAATCAGGGCGTCAATTATTTTGTGAGAGCAGCCGCATATTCCGCCAGGGTGATCGTGGGTCTTCCTAACTCTGCCCATGTCTTTTCACTATCAAATTTTTCAGGATATTTATTCAATGCTTCGCAAATGCGCCAGCCATAATTGAATGGCTGGTTGAAATGGCCAAAGAATTTTATAAGGCCGACAGGCGCCCTCAATACTTTCAGTTTTTCTTTTTTGTATGAAGCAATAAATACCGCAGCGGCTTCATCAAATGTAAAGGGTTCTAATCCCTGGATCGTGAATTCCCTGTTCTCAGTCCCGGCTATTTCAACCGCCTGGGCCACCTGGTTCGCGTAATCTTTGGCGGCTATAAACCACATGGGAGCTATCGATCTACCCAATAGGACCAGTCTGGAACCGTGCATCATCTGGTAGGGAAAAGTTTCCATAAAAGTGGAAGAATAGAAAACGGTATAAGCGATCCCGGATGCTTTTAGTTTATCCACTGCGGATTGTTTAATCGTGAAAGCCCACCAGTCAAATCCATTCATGCCATTGTAAAAATGGACAAGGGATGAGAGGTACATCAGTCGCCTGATCCCGCATTGCTTTGCCGCGGCAATGATATTGTCGATCCCTTCTCTTTCCGGTTGAGGATCTTTTTCTCCTGAATGTTGCTCCACGGACAGGCTCATATAAACAGCATCCTGGCCAGCAAATGCTTTCACCAGGCTATCCTTATTAAATAGATCGCCTGCAACAATCCTGGCAAAGGGAAAGAGGAGTTGTGTTTTAGCAACATCCCTTGCCAGGAGGGTTGTGTCGAAACCTGAACTGGCAAGCCGGGTGGCCACGGGTTTTCCAAGCATGCCGGTAGCGCCGATAAATAGGATTTTCATAACAAATTATTAAATGAATGACCGAACGATTTTATCGAAACAGTGCCCGGTATCCTACTCCTTGTTTTTGACGGAAGGATTAACCGGTAATGAATATCCTGTTTTCAATTGATTTTAACAAACCCTCCCTGGCGTCTGGTTCATTTGGTACAATCGTATCATTGATAGAAGTAGTTACAAAATAAAATTTAAACATCTTAAAATTACGATCAAGAAAAGAATTATTACTTTGGGTCGTCCTGTTCTTTGCCGTTATCTGTTTAGGTAGTTGCGTATGTGGTGGAAACGAATTATGGTTACAATGTGGTTAAAAGCTATGCCGTTTATAAGCCTTTTGAAGGCGATATTCTTTACGGCAATTTCAGTTTCGCGGGTACCCGGGATATTTATAACCGAACCACCGGGAGGATCTTCACCGGCACCCTCACTGATTACTGGCTTAGTTATTCCCAGGCGCAGGATGCACTCGATTATTATTGTCCAAAGGGAGGAAAAGGCACTGTCAAAAGGGAATTTAAGAATATGGCACAATAAAAATTATTTCAGGAATGGTCACAATGCGTGGTTAGCCCGTAATGCAGCTGTGACCATTCCTATTATCTCTTCCTGGGTATGATGTTCAGGCCGGAATGTTTCCCCGATTATTTTTTCATAGAGTTCAATATATCTTTTGCTGATCACGGCAACCCATTCATCACTCATTTCGGGAACTGTTTGTCCTTCCTTGCCCATGAAATTGTTGGCGATCAGCCATTCTCTGACAAATTCTTTGCTTAGCTGTTTCTGTTTTTCATGATTGGTCTGCCGTTCCCCGAATCCTTCGGCATAAAAATACCGGCTGCTGTCAGGTGTATGGATCTCATCCATCAGGTATATTTCATCGTCTATCTTCCCAAATTCATATTTAGTATCAACTAAAATGAGGCCTCTTTTTCCTGCTATTTCCTGGCCACGCGTAAATAGCCTGCCGGCATAATCGCTCAGTATTTCCCAGTCATGGGCGCTGGCCAGGCCCTTTTTGATAATTTCCTCCCTGCTGATATCCTCATCATGTCCCTCGGTCGCCTTGGTGCTGGGTGTAATGAGGGGGACCGGAAATGGATCATTTTCCTGCATCCCATCCGGCATTGGAATGCCACAGAGTTCTCTTTTTCCGGCTGCATAAGTCCTCCAGGCATGCCCCGCCAGGTTCCCCCTCACTACCATTTCAATTTTAAAGGGAGTACATTTTCTCCCCACTGAAACATTAGGAGCCGGAACGCTGACCAGCCAGTTTGGGCAAATATCTGTTGTTGCTTTCAGCATAAAAGCAGCAATCTGGTTAAGCACTTGTCCTTTGTAGGGAATGGGACGAGGCAACACGAAATCGAAAGCTGAGATCCGGTTAGTAGCGACCATAACCAGCCACTGGCTGCCGATCGTATAAACGTCGCGGACCTTACCCCTGTAAAAAGCAGTTTGATTTGGGAACGAGATATCAACCATTTTTCGAATATAAGAAGGGCGCAAAAACCAGCCAATCCGAACCCTTCCAAGATTTCAACAATTTATCCTTTTACAATAAAAATTAAATTTTTAGATAAAGCTTACAATGCTTATTTTTCCATCATATTGCTAAACCAAAATTTCCTTATTATGAGAAAAAGCTACCGCTTTTTAGTTGCCGGGTTGATGGCTATCTTGTTTTCAATTGCCGTTAATGCTCAGACAGTTACTATTTCGGGTACTGTTCGCAACAGCTCCACCAAAGAAACTGTTATTGCTGTTTCAGTCATTGTAAAAGGAACGGGAGAAGGGACATTTACCAACTCCGACGGCGTGTTCACGATCAGGGTATCGAAACTGCCTGTTGTACTTGTATTTACTTCGGAAGGCGGAGGATATGACAAACAGGAAATAACTGTTTCTGATGCTTCGAAGCCTGTTGATGTTAACCTGGTTATCAGTAATGACCTTGGAAAGGAAGTAGTGGTCGCGGCTACACGTGCCCCCCAGCGTATACTGGAATCCCCGGTAACAGTTGAGCGCATGAATACCAATATTATCCGCAATGTGGCGGCGCCTAATTATTATGAGGCGATCGGTAACCTGAAAGGCGTGGATGTAATGACATCCAGCCTTACCTTTCGTACTGTAACTACCCGTGGTTTTGTCAAAAGCGGTAATACCCGATTAAATCAACTGGTTGATGGCATGGATAACCAGGCGCCCGGTTTGAACTTTTCAGTGGGTAGTATCATTGGTCCTTCGGACCTGGATGTTGATAATGTGGAAATATTAGCAGGAGCTTCTTCTGCTCTATATGGCTCAGGTGGTATGAACGGCACGGTATTGATCTCCAGTAAAGATCCTTTTAAATACCAGGGATTGAGTTACGATATCAAACAGGGGATAATGCACGTGGATGGAAAACAGCGTAAAGCCGCTCCCTATTATAACTGGGCATTCCGTTGGGCTAAAGCGTTTAAAGATAAGTTTGCGGTAAAAATAGGTCTCGAACTGGTAAAAGGGAATGACTGGGAAGCCCAGGATTACAGGGATAAACAACAGATCGGTATCCTCAGTAAAGTGGTTGGAGGTAACCGTGGTAATGACCCCAATTACAATGGTATCAATACTTATGGTGATGAGACCAGCGCAGACATGAACGGTTTTTCTTATTTTGTACAGGACCAGACAAGAAGAGGGATATTAGCAGCCACAGGTAATGCAATTGATGTGGTAAGTTTATTGAATTCTTATTATGCGGCAATTGGAAATCCCGCTTATCCCACTAATGCCCAAAGAGATGGATTTTACACTTTTGCTGGATTTCCTGCCATTGTCATTGGTACTATCAACAACCCCGGGATAAAACCGCTTATTGATAATATGTTTTCATTCTATAACGGGTTAAAGAATGGCTATTTTCATAACGCCAGTATTTCCAGGACTGGCTATAATGAAGATCAGTTAGTTGATTATAATACGGTGAATGTAAAAGTTACTGCCGGGTTTCATTATAAGATAACTCCAAAGATCGAAGCCTCTTTTAACACCTATTTCGGAACAGGAACCACCGTGTATACGGGAGCGGATCGTTATTCATTGAGGAACCTGAAAATTGCCCAGCATAAACTTGAATTTAAGGCTCCTAACTGGTTCGTGAGGGCTTATACTACCCAGGAAAATGCAGGAGATTCGTATAACGCATCGGCCTTAGGCGCTTTCCTTAATGAGGCCTACAGTCCCAGTTCCACGTGGTTCCCTACTTATATTGGTACTTTTTCTGAAACCCGGAGGTTAACCGGCCCGGGGATCAGTGATATTACTTTGCAAAGTATGGCAAGGTCTGCTGCCGATGTGAACAGGTTAATACCGGGTACTCCGGCTTTTGATGCGGCTGCTAAATTGATCAAGAGCACACCGATCAGAAGAGGCGGAGCTTTATTCCTCGATAAATCGGACTTATATGCCGGTGAAGCACAAGTGAATATTTCCGAAGCCGGACATTTTTCGAATATAGTGGAAGTATTGGCTGGTACAAGCTGGAAACAGTGGGTTTTGAATTCTCAGGGAACTATTTTTGCCGATACCGCACAGCATATCAGGGTCAATGAATATGGTACATATATTCAGTTGAAGAAAAAATTATTTAAGGATGCGCTCACCCTGACAGCCTCGGGACGTTTTGATAAGCAAACAAATTTCAATGGTAATTTCACACCCAGGGTCACCGCTGTCATAAAAGTATTACCGGAGAATTTTATCCGCTTATCTTACCAGAGTGCTTATCGTTTCCCTACTAACCAGGACCAGTATATAAGTCTTGTAACCGGTTCAGGGGTTTTAATGGGTTCTTTGCCACAGTTCCAGGATTTTTACAAACTGTCTTCGACTTTACCAGGTTATACGGCTGCCAGTGTCTTGTCTTATCGGGCGGGATCGCTTGGCGACTCTTCCAGGCTTGTGAAGGCCGTTTTTACCAAACTGAAACCGGAGATCGTAAAGTCGTATGAGTTGGGTTATAAAGGCATCGTGGGGAAGAAATTACTATTTGATGCTTACGTTTATTCCAGTAAGTACAATGATTTCATCGTAAATACAGCCGTCGTTCAATCGAAAGATGGCCCTCAATTTGAAATTTATTCTCCTTTTAGCAGCACTAATTTATCCTATGCACAAAATTCAACTACCCCTGTAAAAGCCGTTGGCTGGGGGCTGGGTATTGAATATAAACTGATCCAGAGATATGTGCTGTATGGCAATATATTTTCTGATGAGTTGAAAAATGTTCCGGCTGATGTAGTGACTTTCTTTAATGCGCCAAAATACCGCTTCAATATTGGATTGAAAAATGAGAATGTTTGCCATAATATCGGGTTCAATGCAGTGGTTAAATGGCAGGATAATAACTATTATGAAGGGACTTTTGTCACCGGAACCTTGCCTTATTTTGCTTCAGTAGATGCTCAGGTTACTTATCGTCCGCCGAAAACAAAAAGTGTCTTTCGTGTAGGGGGAACCAACCTGGGTAATAACTATTACCGTACTGGATTTGGAAGCCCTGCTGTTGGCGGTTTGTATTATGTAAGCTATGGGTATAACTTGAATTGATCAAAAGGAACATAGGGTTTTAAGTATAAAGGTCCCGGATTACCGGGACCTTTTTGAATGTCGAACAGATGAATAAGGAATTCAGAACAGATGAAGTATATTACGAACACAAAGGAAATATCGTAAATATAGGAACTATACACCTTCTACCTTCTGAATTCCTTGTTCATCTGTTCGACATTCAATTGTTCACCTGTTCGACATTCAGGCGCTAACTCAGCGTTTTTACAGCCTGGCCAATCATATAGCCATGGTGATATACCTGTAAAGTGTAATTGCCTTTCTGGTATTCATCGGCATTCAGGGAAAACTGCAAGTGTTTCGTTTCACCTTTTATGTATTCAAACCGCAATTTCATCGTATACATTTTCCTGCCGCTATCGTGTGTATCCATTGAAGAAGATTCCCATATATCATTTTTTAATACTTCTCCGTCGGGTTGGATAACCACCACATAGACTTCTGTATTGTCATAGTCATTCACGTTATTCTGAACATCAAATGAGATAACCAGCTTAGTGGCTTTTTTAGCCAGGCTCGTCTCCTGTTCTTTATCATTTTTTACTGTTACAGGGGAAAGCCGGATTCCGGAAGCCACAAAAACGGCAGCCACGCTGACTTTCTCAGTGAGGTTCTTGTTTTCATCACCCAGCCGTTTCATATTTTGCTGCAAACCGTTTATTTCTCCGGTTAACTGGGTGAGGACATCCGAAAGACGCTGCTTTTCTTCTTCCATCGTATTTTTTTGACCCTTCATTTCATCGACCAGACCTTCCAGTTGACCTATTTTTTGCCGGGCTATTCCCAGGTCCGACTCGGTCGCATTCTTATTTTTCAATATGCCCCCGATTTCAGACCTGAGTTTTAATACTTCATTAAGTTTACCATCCAGTTTGAATTTAAGCGAATCCGCCGTACTTCGGGTGGAATCCAGTTTAGTATCAAGATTACTGAGGGCGGCCCCGTATATTTTCTGTAATGAATCACGCACCGTATTGGCTACGGCTACAGAGTCTTTATTGGGTACTTCCGTTTTTTGTTTGCTATACTGCGTTTTATCATATAAATGATACACCCAGGTGCCCACGAGCCCTACGGAAAGCATTCCCAGTAAAAGGGTCCTGATATCTTTCATTGGTTTAAGTTGGGTTCATTGGTCCGTCCACAGGTTCAATAAGATCTCCAATTCTGAAAAAGCATCGGGGTAAATTATTACTTTGACATTGTTTGATCCACATAGGCAGAAACCCAGCCCACCTGGCCGTTCTTGACCAGGAAGAATTGTTTGGTAGCAAAAGCAGATTCAAACTGCCGCATTACTTTCAGTAATAAGCCGGTACCGGCCATCATTGATTTCTGGTCAAAGACATCTTCCACTCTTTTGACTTCTTTTAAAGCCGCTTCTTTTTCTGAGGGAATGTTTATGTTCCCGGCCAGGAAATCGGGTGCAAACGCATCATAATTCTCATATAATTTTTCGCTGAACTTCAATACATCATTATAGGTGACGGGAATGATAGAATTATCCACCAATTCCGGATGCAGTAATGTGGCTACGGCCCAGGCGATCCCGCCGCTGACAGCTATATTATCGCTTAACATATAAGCGCCGCTTGAATTGACGGCATAGATGATCTCTGAATTTTCGGCACCATAGAGTACCCTATACAGTTGTCTGTTGAAATTTTCCAGGCTGTTATCATCCCCGCATCTTTTTTCAGTAGCATTAGCCACACTCTTGGTGCCCCAGGTTAATTGGAATAATTTAAAATTATCCAGGGTTCCATCAGGGAAAAAACCACCCTTGGTATTGCCACTCCCGATATCAAACAGGAACGTAGTATACCTTCTTTTTTCCGGAACAATTCCCAGGTGAGACAGCATGGCTTCTTTTTGTACATTCACTACTTCTACCTGCCGGTTAGGTTCATTTATTTTCAGACGGAATGAATCGATCAGGGTTTTTATCCAGCTTGCTTTATCATCTTTATCTGCCTGGATCTTTACACCGCTGCTGACCACTGTGAATATGTTTTTGGAAGGGATATGGTATACCCCGGTAGCAGCCAGGTACAGATTGAATAGACCATTAAGGGTAGCCTTGAAAGTCGGCTGCGAGAAACTAATAAAATCAGTATTAATAGATGTGTCTTTAAGAATATTGAAGGCTCCACTGAGCTGGGCATTTTTACCAATTTCGATCACACTCATCTTTACTCCCTTTGAACCTACCTCGATGCCGGTATACACAGACGAATTATTGTATTTCGACTTAAAACTATTCTGTGCGGTTAACGGAGAAAGACTTATAAGCAGAAATACAGCAGGCATAAAAGCCCGCCGAAAAGAATTAATAAACATGGGTAAGTAATTTGCTGATATAAAAGTACTATAATGCCTTGCAGCTTTTGCCCCGCTATTTCTCAATCATCCATAATGTGGGAAAAATGTGCTTAAAGAAAGTCAGTGAGACACTGATACAGTGAGACACTGAGACAGTTTGAAACTTGAGAAATCCCTCACTGACCCACTTTCTCACTGACTCCTATTAAAGAAAAAACCGCCTCGTTAAGAACAAGACGGTCTTTTACTGCAGGAGTTAACTGCTTTTAACCAAATAAACCACCTTTTTTAAGGCTTCTTACACCTTCACCGATCTTGAAGCCATTATGATAAATTTCAATTTTATAATCTCCGGTGTGGAAATCGCTTTGATGAATGGGGAACTGTATATTCTTACGCTCGCCCTGGGTATAATCTATGGCAACTTTGGCGGTAAAAGCTTTATCGCCATCCGTGCGGGTGTTCAAAGTACTGGAACCAAGGGCAGGGTCTGTTATAACCTGGCCATTAGGATCCGTTACAATCAGGTACATATCAGCGGCACCGGACTTTGCAATACGATTCTCTACATCAAATGAAACGACCAGTTTATTTACTCTTTTTGCCGTGGTAGTGCTTTTTTCTTTACCACTCTTCTTTTCATTGATCGGCGTTACCTGTATGTTTGAGGCGCTGAATGTAGAAGCTACATCCACCGTTTTTTCAAGGTTTTCCTTTTCTGTTTTTGTAGCCTGGAGGTTGGTTTCCAGCGTGGTTTTTTCCTCTTTCAGGGAGGTGTTAGCCGTATTCAGTTCCTGGTTCTCACCGGTCAGCCGGGTTACATCGGCTTCCAGGCTGCTGATCTTACCGTTAAGGTCAGCGATCATTGTTTTTGCCTTGGCTAACTGGGCCTGGGTGGCATTTTTATCGTTAATGATCTTACGGATCTCTACTTTACGGGCCTCAATATCTTTTTGCAGGCTGCTTTTTTCACCCTGCAGATTGTTATTGGCGCCGGTGATCGAGTCTAACCTGATCTCAGCTTCATCATACATCATCCTGACCGAGTCACGCTGTGACATATAATTGTTAGCCTGGGTCTGGGTGATCTGTAATTTTTCACCTGATTTATTTTTGTCATACAGGAAATAGCCCCATGTACCCAAAAGACCTGCAGCCAATAACCCGATCACCAGGTTTTTGATGTTCTTGTTTTTGGGTGGCTGACTCTGTGGGGCGTTAGTAGCGGAAGGATAATTAGTGTTTGTCATATTAAAGGATTTGAGATTTAATGTATAAAATAATAATCGTTTTTTGGTATTTAAACATCCGAAAGGTAATTGCCGTTTATGGTTAAATTCAGTTAAAAATTCTATTGCAACACAAAATTTCGAAAATCGTGCCAAAATGAGCCGTCTTTTTTTAAACAGTCTCTGTATTTATGTGTAAAAACAAGGGACAAAGCCTGTAACTTAGCACTTTATGAGTGTGGAAAAGATCATTTCCGATTGGAAAAAGAATGTTTTTAAACCTATATACTGGCTGGAAGGCGAGGAGGAATATTTTATTGATAAGGCGGTTGATTATGCTGAACATCATATTTTAAGTGAAAGTGAAGCCTCCTTTAACCTCAGTATTTTTTATGGCAAAGATGCCCAATGGGCTGATGTGGTAAATGCCTGCCGGCGTTACCCGATGCTGGCGGAACGACAGGTGGTTTTGCTGAAAGAAGCTCAGCAAATGAAGGACCTGGATAAACTGGAATCCTATTTAGAGAACCCGTTGGGATCAACCGTTTTTGTTGTCACCTACAAAGAAAAAAAACTGGATGCGCGTAAAAAGTTCACCAAACTTATCAAAGAAAAAGGGGTACTGCTGACGACCAAAAAAATGTATGATAGCCATTTACCGGAATGGACCCAGGAATTACTGCAATCAAAGGGTTTGACGATCACACCAAAAGGACTGGCGCTGCTGGTAGAACATGTGGGTAATGATCTAACCCGGATCGAAAATGAGATCGACAAATTATCAATGAATCTTGGTAGCAGGATCCATATTACCGAAGCTGATATTGAACGCTACATCGGTGTCAGCAAGGATTATAATGTATTCGAACTTCAGGCGGCTCTGGCCACTAAGGACCTGTCCCGTGCCATTACGATCATTCAGTATTTTGAGGCTAATCCCAAAGCAGGACCTATCCAATTGATTTTGCCATCGTTGTACAGTTTCTTTAGTAAAGTATTTATGGTATTTGGATCGGGCACAGGTGATGAGAAAAGCATGGCAGCCAATATTGGAGTTAATCCTTATTTTATAAAAGATTATGTGAAGGCAGCCAAACTCTATTCCTATCCCGGGGTGGAAAAAGTATTGCTGCTTTTGCATCATTATAACCTGAAAAGCGTGGGTGTAGGTGATACCGGTTCGGAAGATGCTTCGTTACTAAAGGAATTGGTGGTTAAAATGCTGACCTGAACTCTCCGTTAAATCCCTTTTCTTTGTGCTCCCGGAAAATTCCCGGACAACCTTTTAATACAGGCGTCCATCTTTTTCCTGCTAAATTTTGTTTATGAAAAGAATTGCATTCACCCTTTTTGCTGCCGGCACCCTGATGCTTTCTGGTTGTTTTGAGACGGTCCAGGAAATTACCCTGCATGAAGATGGGAGCGGAACGGTAAATAATACGGATGACATGAGTTCACTACTGGCGATGGTCAAGCAAATGGGAGGAGGAGCCGATCTTGAGAAAATGGGAGATCAGAAACTGGATACAAGTTTTTCACTGGCGGACAAAGTGGATAGTATCCCTAATCTTACTGCAGAAGAAAAAATGATGATGATGAAAGGAACGTTGAATTTCAAAATGAATATGAAAGACGAAAGGTTCACCACCAGCATCTTGTTTCCTTTTACTTTCCCCTCAGAGATCTTGACCTATAACCATCTTTCAGTTAAGATCATGTCCGAATCAATGAAAAAGGAAATGGGGGGGAGCGGGATGCCGATGGGTAATGATATGCCTGAGCGAAGTTCATTCGACGATTATTTTACAATGGTCTATTCAAATGGTGTCATGGAAAAGAAATTAAACAAAGAAAAATACGCGAATGCGGGAAATGATGAATACCTGAAAAATATCAAGGAAGCTGCAGGCATGGGTGTTCCTATGACAGCCACCTATATCATTAACCTGCCCCGGCCCGCGAAAAAAGCAGAAGGGAAAAACGTAAAATTATCAGACGACAAAAAACAGGTGACTGTAAAAGCAGATATTGATGATTTTTTTGATGATCCCTCGAAGCTTGAATTTAGAATAGAATATTAACAGTCGGCAGTCAGCAGTATGCAGTCCGCAGTCAGCAGTCAACAGTAGGCAGTCTACATTCGACATTCTGCAATATCATTTTTTCACGATCCATATGATTTTAATACTTTGAATCTATAGTGAATAATCAATAGATCAGTAATTACGGACTGCCGACTGTTGACTGCCCGACTGATCACAGTACTCTGAGACTATCTACTTTATCCTGGTCGATTTGTTTTACCAGTTCTTCCAGGTTATTGAATTTGATCTCCTGCCGAAGGTATTTTTTTACATATACTTTAAGCGTTTGATCATAGATATCCTGGTCAAAATCAAATAGATTCACTTCAACAACCCTCTGTGTGCCATCCACTGTCGGTCGAAACCCAATGCTCATCATACCCTTTAGTAAAGAGTGCCCATAAGGACTCCTTTGGGGAATGGTGTCCCGATAGCTATCGGGAGGTGAAATACCGGGGACTTCTTTACTGACCATTGTCAATTCTCCAAAGGGGTCCTTAGGGATATTATTCACCAATTGTGCATATACCGCATAGATCCCATTCCCCGGTGTGATCTTTTCTTCATCCTGAATTTTCAAATTAGCAGTGGGGTAACCCAGTTTTCTTCCCAGTTTATTACCATGCACTACTGTGCCGGAAAAAAAGAATTCATAACCAAGTAGTTTATCGGCTACCTCGATTTTTCCAGTCAGTAATGCTTCACGGATCGTGGTAGAGCTGATAGAAATTTCATCCAGTACATGTTTGGGGATCTCTTTCAAGTGGAATCCCAATTCAAGCGACATTTTTTCCAGCAATAAGTAATCGCCTTTTCTTTCCCTGCCAAACCGGTGATCATAGCCAATAATAATGGTATGAGGTTGAAACTTATTGACCAGGAAATTTTTTATATAATCTTCCGCCGGCTGGTTCGCAAAAGCATCCGTAAAAGGAACCACTACCAAATGATCAATTCCCAGTTCCGCCATTAGTTCGATCTTTTCATCCAGGGTGTTGATCAGGCGTAGTCCCAGGATGGTCGACGAAACCACCTTGCGTGGATGAGGATGAAAAGTGATGATCACCGTTTCGCCCTGGATGGCCTTTGCTTCGGTTTTTAGTTTATCAATGATCTGGCGATGTCCCATATGCACGCCGTCAAAGGTGCCGATGGTGATAACGGCATTCCTGAAAACGGGCAGGTTCTCAATATCGTAGTGTACTTTCATAAAGAGCTGCGAAGATAAAGATAAGTCAGTGAGCCAGTGAGAGATTGAGACATTGAGACAGTAAGACAGTGGGACAGTAAGACAGTAAGCTAGTGGGTCAGCCGGTCAAATTAGTTATCCGGGTCAAAAAGGTCTGAAGACCAATGATCGGGAATAGTTAGCTTTGGGGCAATTTCAAAATTTCCCAATTTCAAAATTTCAAAATGTCTCTTTATTCCAAACGAGGAGTTTCCGCCCAAAAAGACGATGTGCATGCTGCTACCAAAAACCTGAATACCGGGCTTTTCCCAAAATCTTTTTGCAAGATATTTCCTGATGTGTTAGGCGGCGACGATGCCTGGGTGAATATCATGCATGCTGACGGCGCGGGGACCAAGAGCATTCTCGCCTATTTATATTGGAAAGAAACCGGGGATGTTTCTGTCTGGAAAGGCATTGCACAGGATGCGATCGTTATGAACCTGGATGACCTGCTTTGTGTGGGTATTTATGATAACCTGCTTTTTTCCTCGACGATCGACAGGAATAAAAACCTGATCCCTGTTGAAGTGTTGGAAGCGATCATCGGCGGCAGCCAGGAATTTTTTGATAAACTTAAAGGATTTGGTGTGAACATCAAATATATGGGTGGAGAAACAGCTGATGTGGGCGACCTGGTAAAAACCATAGCAGTAAATGGAACCATGACAGCAAGATGGCCCAAATCACTGCTTATTACCAATGAAAAGATAAAAGCGGGGGATGTAATTGTCGGATTAGCTTCTTTCGGGCAGTCATCCTACGAAACAGAATATAACAGTGGTATCGCCAGCAACGGACTCAGCAATGCGCGACATGACCTCTTGCAGAAAACCTATGGAGCCAGGTTTCATGAATCGTATGATACTTCATTGGATGAGCATGTCGTCTATATTGGGCCGCATCTATTAAGTGATGAGATTTCAATTGACAATAAGCAATTAGCAATTGGCAAATTGCTTCTTTCTCCGACACGGACATTTGCTCCTGTACTGAAAGTATTACTGGAAGAGCATTTTGACGCCATTCATGGATTGATCCATTGCAGTGGGGGTGGGCAGACCAAGTGTTTGAAATATGTACCGGAGAATGTTCGTGTGGTAAAAGAAAATTTATTTGAGCCACCCATCATTTTCCAGCTTATCCAGCAAGCTAGTAAAGCCGATGACCGGGAAATGTACCAGGTGTTTAATATGGGGACGAGAATGGAGATATATACTAATGAGAAAGATGCTGATACGATTATTAGTGTCTCAAAAGGATTTGGTATTGACGCAAGGGTTATTGGCAGGGTAGAGAGGAGTGAGAAGAAAGAACTTGTTATTACAACCAGTGCTTCTATCCTGACTTACTAATTAGTTATCGCATAAACTTTCGAAGCGACTTTTATCTCTTTACCATCTTTCATGATCCTTGTGTTGTCAATAGTAAAGATTCTTCCCACCCGGGCATTATTTATCTGCATTTTTGTTGCAGCACTGAATTGATTACCAGTATTATAGGTTTGTACAATATCGCCATCAGGTAAATCGATGGTGAAATTGAAACTTACGATTGGTGTTCTTTCATCCAATTGTAGTATTTTATATACGCTTGCAGTTTTTAGATCAGCAACGGAAATTTTGGGTAACTGCACTGGCTTTTGTCCACCTGATGTTAATGTGACAGGCTTCTTTTCTCCCACCTTTATTTGGTCCTCTATTTGAAAAGTTATAGGTTGCTGCACATATGCACTTACAATATGTCCATTCTGCCTTGCCGGAACCCATTTAGGACCTTTATTTATTACCCGCATAGCCTCTTCCTCCATTCCATAGCCATAATTTGTTGTGGCCTGGATGTCATCTAAAGTGCCATCTTCTCTAACAATAAATTGCACATAGACTTTGTACACACCTTCAGGGGCTCCTTTTTCCAATGGGATAAGGCCATTAGCATTTTTCTCAAGGTATCTTTTCCATGCCGAATCTCCACCTGGGAAAGAGGGCGGAACTTCAGTTTTGTCAAATACTCTGGTTGCGATTCCGCCTTCCTGAAGCTTTGTAATATTATTGTTATACTCTTCAGGATTACTTTTTAATGTGTACAATTCCAATGCACCATTTTTGCCCATTTCTCCGTATTTTTTCATTGCAGCTATTTCATCTAACACATTCATTTTTAAAAAGCCCATTATATTTACTTTTCGAATATTATCTAGCATTATACCTAACACTTTGCCATCAACGATTAATAACTTGTTTTTTAGTCTATTGGTGTCAAGTGTGTTGGCGGTTGTGATGCTTGGCGGGAAATCCTTTTTTCCTTTTCCTACCACAAAAGTGATTGGTTGCTTTTTATAAGCAGCTACCTGATGTCCGTTTTGCAATGCCGGATTCCATTTGGGGCCCTGGCTTATTAACCGGATGGCTTGTTCTTCCATTCCGAATCCAAAGTGGGTAAGCGCCTTTATATCATGAACTGATCCTTCTTTGTCAACAATGAATTGAACAACCACAGTGTAAGCGCCATCCGGTGCCCCTTTTGATGCCGGGTTAAATTCATTTGCATGATAGGCGAGATATTGTTTCCATTTATTCTCTTCGCCGGGAAAAGTAGGCTCAATCTCAACTTTGTCAAAAACTTTATTTGATTCATTGTCAGTTGTTATAGTTGGAGAATTCTTTTGACTATTCATCACCACAAAGGTGATCGGCTGCTTTTTGTAAGCGGTTACCTGGTGTCCGTTCTGAACAGCCGGATTCCATTTCGGTCCTACTTTAATTACTCTTACCGCTTCCTGTTCCATTCCATAGCCATGGTTAGTCAAAGCACGGACATTACTGATATTTCCTTCTTTATCTACTAAGAATTGAACGATGATGGTATAGCTTCCATTGGGAGCGCCATGATCAGTGGCGACGCTGCCGTTCGCATTTCTTTCAAGGTACATGCGCCATTTCGAATCTCCACCGGGAAAGGAGGGCTCGGTCTCCACTTTATCAAATATCTTATTATCCGGGGTTTCTCCCTTTTTCAATGAAGCAAAATCGTCTTTATAAAATTCGGCTGGTGGAATATCAATAATCTGGGCATCTTCAAATATGATCACACCCTGTCTTGCTTCTTCTCCGTAAAGATGGATCGCTTCAGGAACGTTTTCGGAATAGAAAGTTATTTTTCCGGATATAATTGTCTTTTTTGTAAGGATATCATTATTTGTTTTATGATCATTGATTACCAACAAGGCTTTTTTTAGGTCTATCTTTGTTTTTTCAGGACTTGATTTCCATACCAATGAGTCCGCCTCAAGGATCAGGTGGTCTGGCCAGCTAATGAAATAATTCTGTTTTGTATGGGGTTTAGGAATGGTATCATTGGTTGTTTTTTGATCAAGATTATTATTGATTGTCCCTTTTTTATGCTTGTAAGTAAAAGCAACTAATGCCAGCACAATGGCGGCAACCGGTAGCACCATTATCTTTCTCAGGTATTGGTGCCCGGCTTTTTGGGAAGTGGTGATCATGGCAATACGTCGCTTTATCTGGTTGTGGAAAAACGGGTTGACAAGTTGTTGTTTGGTGCCCAGCACCTGCATCAGCAAAAGTTCAGCATATTCCCAATGCTGATTTTCTTTTATGGCAAATTTATCTGCCAGGAATTCATGAATGGCCTTTACCTCTTTCTTAATAAGATGGAAAAAAGGATTGATCCAGAAAACAAGCATAAGCATTTCCATGAAAATAATATCCCGGCTATGCTTTTGCTGAATATGATATAATTCGTGACGGAATACCTGTTCTCCTTTTTCTGATCGCAATTCGATCTGGCGGTTCCAGAAAAGCCAACG
>JADGPW010000222.1 GCA_017882265.1 Chitinophagaceae bacterium
GGCCCTATTTTATCAAAATGGTTTTTCAAATTCACGGAAGCATCCTGGATTGGAACACAGGTATCGACCACCACATCGGCCAGTTCAAAAAGGGTTTTGCCTGTTGAATGCCTGGTTTGCTTTCCTTCCGCCTCTGCAGCTGATCCGAAAACAATCAGTTTATTTCCCATCTCCTTCACCTTTAATGCAATATCAATATTTACGGCGTTAATTCCGGTATGGGAGAATAACCAGAAGCAATCGTCCTTGTGAAACCGGTACCCTTTCATGATTTCGGTCCCGTAACCTTCCACTCTTTCCAGGAATACAAAATTTTGAACGCTCATGCCTTTGGTGATATTGGTAAAATAGGTCAGCGGGAGTTCAAGCATGGGATGAAACCCGACAAAACCTCCAATACGGGGATATATCTCCTGAATGGGGAGCGTGGCATGTCCGCATCCAAAGGTATGGACCCAGCGCTCTTTTTCGATGGAGTCGGCCATGATGACTGCAGCTTTTTGAATATTTTCCAATTGGGTCTCTTCAATTTTGTTCATAATGCTGTGGGCATTATTCAACCATTGTTTTGCTAACATGATCACTGTTTTTTAATTAGTTTATAATTGATGATTTTTAATAGAAATAGCATGATCAGGATGAATGAAATAAGCAGGACGTTCAATTTCCCGATACCAAAAGTATTTAAAAAATAGCCGGCAAAAGCGTTTAAAGAGATATTCCCAACCAGGGCTATCCCGATCACCATGCTGAACGCGGTTCCTGCATTTGCAGGAAAAAAAAATGCCGTATAACTCAGCATAACGGGAAATGAAGCAGCCAGGCCGATTCCCATCATGGCGATGCCAACCAGGCCCAAATAAAAGGAATTTCCAAATTCCAGCAACAAAGCGCCCCCGATAATAGTCAACATACTGATAAAAACAACCCGGTAGGAAGATGTCTTCTTCAAAATCTGACTAAGCGCCAACCGGGTCAGCGTAATGCCTAATGCACTAACAGTGATTGCAAACAGACCTTTGTCATAACTTACCAGGAAAGTCTCCTTCAGATAGGTTGGCGTCCATACCGGTACAATGGCTTCGACAGCACTTTGAAAAAACAGAAACAACCCGACCAGCAGAATGGCGGGCCGGGTGAAAAAGCCGAAATATTCTCTTATCGGAATCGCCCTGGTGTGCGGACATTCCGGAAACTTCACAAGCAACACTAAAGCAAGTGGGATGAGCAAAAAGAGCGAAACAACCGATAATATGGTTTGATACGTAAAACCGTTATCCAACAGGATAGATGTTGTTAAAGGGAACCCCAGGGCGCCGACTCCATAGAATACGCCCAGCAAACTGAGGTAGGCGCTGCTGTTTTCGGGGAATAGCGCTGCCACGATTACATTGGTTACTCCGTTAATCATGCCGCCACCCAGGCCAATCAGGAAGAAGAGATAGGGAATCAGCGGAACAACACGTGTGTATATGATTCCCAGCAGTCCAATAAGAATCAATAATATGCCTGCCAGCATAACGGGTTTATAGCCAAAACGGTCTGCTACAGGACCAAAAACAAAAGATCCGCATAAAATACCGGCGGCCAATACTGAGGCACAAAGACCAATGAAGAGCTTATCGACCACAAATTCGACCATTATAAAATTATTAATGGTCCCTACCACCACCATCGTGATCCCGAAAAGCATCATAACCAGACCGGTGGCAACAAATTGCACTTTTCTTTTATCCATGGCTTTGCCTTTTCTTTTCAGTTTGAAGCGCATGATAAATGGCGCCGTAAAGTCCGGCCAAGTCGCCAATTTCCGAACATGCCAATTGCACCTGTCTCATGCTAATAGGCTGTCCCCATTTCAGCGCTTCCGCATAAATGGCCTCCAAAAATCCGAAGCCATTGTCACTAAAAACACCTCCCCCAAATATTATTTTTTCCGGATTAAAAATACTTACCAGATTGGCCACACTCATGCCCCAGTAAGCGATGGCGTTGCTCATCACCTCAACGGCAATCTCCTCACCTTTATCAAACTCTTCAATAATATTGAATGAATTGGGTTCTTTACCGGATTTGAAAACGCCTCTGTAGTCGGGCTTTGCTGCGATAACTTCTCTGGCATACCGCGCGATACCCTCTCCCGATGCGTAATATTCGTTGCAGCCGCACGAAACGTATTTCTCCTCAAAAGGTCTGTTCAGCGCCAGCCAGCCAATGGCCCCGGCCACTCCGTCTGATCCGTACAGTACCTCTCCGTTGATCATAATTCCGGCTGCCAAACCGGTGCCTACGGCAATGAATATGGCATCTTTGCACCCTTTGGCCTTGCCTTTCCACACTTCGCCCAAAATATAGCATGCCCTGTCGTTGGTGATGTAGAAATCAATAGCTGTGAATGATCGTTGCAATTTTTCCAGCAACGGATAATTATCCCATCCGGGGATATTGGGAGCCCATACATTCCCGGTAGTGGCATAATAGATTCCGGGCACCGAAATACCCACAGAAGTGACAGTTTTACCTGTTTTTCCCGCTTCTGTCTTTAAAAATTGAATCCGCGTTAAGATCAACTCACCCACTTCATCCCCTTTAGCCCCGCTGAGATAGATTTTGTTGTGGCAAGTGATTTGATCTCCCTCGGACCATAAAGCGCTGTTGATTTTGGTACCCCCGAGATCTACACCGATTATAGCCATATTGATTTCTCTTTATGAGTTATATTTCGCTAACATTTCTTCATAACCAGGTTATTACAAAGATATCTTTATATGCGAATTGAACAATATAAAGCAGAAATAATTTAAAAATGAGCCGATGTGTTGATTTGAGGATGTGAAGATTGGGAAATGCGGGATAGATTTAGATTGGAGCATTGTACAATAAACAATAACTCCTTCGTCCAGATCAAAAATCGCTCTCCAGCCCCAGCTGGTAAAGTTCGTAACGGGTGATAGGTTAGCATCCACGCAATCCCTTACGGCGCATAGCCTCAAACGTTATTCGTCATGCTTGAGCGACTTATACCGGAAGTGACTAAAAGAAATAAGCAGAAAGAATAGATGAGGAAACCGTAAACAAAACGAAGAAACAAACGTAAAAGTGTGGAGTCAACATTATATTCTTTGACGACTTCTACATGAGAAAAATAGTCGTTTTATCATTTATTACACCAGACGGAGTAATGCAAGCGCCCGGCGGACCTAAGGAAGATATATCAGGCGGCTTCAAAAATGGCGGTTGGACCGCACCTTATGATGATGAAGTTGGTGGTAAGGTCATGCAAAAACTGATAAAACCTGCAGACCTTCTTTTAGGCAGAACAACATTCGAAATTTGGGCTGATTACTGGCCTGAACATAATGACCTTGCTGTTGACGGAGAACCAAAATATCCTTCGATGACAGTCGAACCAATACCACAACCTTGATGAAAACAAAAACCGAGCTTAACAGGCGTTTAACGTACTACTGAAAGACCGTTCGCAATCAAAATGAATTAAAAAAAATGAAAAATATCTTACTTGTAAAAACAAAGTTTCCATTCATTTTTTTGCTGTATTTCTTACTGGTGTTTCATTTCAACATGGCAATTGCCGGCCCCCCGTATGATACAGATGACCCTGAACCAGTGGCTTTAAGAAGTTGGGAACTTTATCTTTCGTCTCATTCAAGTTATAATAAAACTTTTGCCCAAGGCACATTACCCCACTTTGAAGTAAATTATGGAGTTA
>JADGPW010000223.1 GCA_017882265.1 Chitinophagaceae bacterium
AGCATCATCCGGCTGATCATACATCGCACTTTCTCACCGCCACTCAATACATTTGTTTTCTTCATCACATCATCCCCGCTGAAAAGCATCTTTCCCAAAAATCCGCGGAGAAAAGGCTCATCCACATCAGTCACATGCGAGGGAACATACTGGCGCAGCCAGTCCATCAGGTTCAACTGGCCTTTAAAGTATTCATTATTTTCCTGTGGCAGGTAGGCATGGGTGACCGTACTCCCCCATTCATAGGAACCACTATCGGCCATGGCTTCTGCCGTGATGATATTGAAGAAACTGGTCACCGCCAGCGGGTCGCGACTAAGCAACGCAATCTTATCGCCTTTATTGACAGTAAACGTAACATCTTTGAATAATAGTCGCCCATCTACTGATTTGGTTAGTTTCTCTACATTCAGGATCTGGTTCCCAACTTCACGCAGAGGCTGAAAGATGATACCCGGGTATTTCCGGTAACTGGGTTCGATCTCTTCGATGGTCAGTTTTTCGAGGGCCTTTTTCCGGCTGGTAGCCTGTTTACTTTTACTGGCATTGGCGCTGAAACGGGCAATAAAATCGATCAAAGCCTGCCGCTTCTCTTCCACCTTCTTATTCTTGTCACCGATCTGCCGGGCCATTAACTGCGAACTCTCGTACCAGAAGGTGTAATTACCCGTGAATATCTTTATTTTCTGGCGATCCACATCGGCGACGTGTGTACAGACTGCATCCAGGAAGTGACGGTCATGGCTCACTACTAAAACAATATTCTCGTAGTCGGCAAGAAAATTCTCCAACCAGCTGATGGTTTCGATATCCAGGCCATTGGTGGGCTCATCCAGTAATAGTATATCCGGGTTGCCAAATATGGCCTGGGCGAGCAATACCCGGACCTTTAGGTTGGATGGGATCTCTTTCATCAGGACAGGGTGATATTTCTCTTCCACTCCTAATTCTCCCAGCAGGGTTCCCGCATCACTTTCAGCCGTATAGCCCCCCATTTCTCCAAATTCTCCTTCCAGTTCTCCTGCCCTCATTCCATCTTCCTCTGTGAAATCGGCCAATGCATAAATGGTTTCTCTTTCCTTAGCTATTTTCCAGAGTTTGCTATACCCCATCATAACGGTATCCAATACCGTATGCTCATCAAATTCAAACTGGTTTTGTTTCAACACAGCCATTCTTTCACCCGGTGTGATCTCCACGACCCCTTTGTTCGGTTCAATTTCTCCACTTAGGATCTTTAATAAAGTACTCTTACCCGCCCCGTTCGCACCGATCACTCCATAGCAATTGCCTTTGACGAAGTTGAGATTCACTTCTTCAAATAATACCCGTTTGCCATAGGCCAGTTTGAGGTCTTTTACACTGATCATTATGATTGCTGATTTGAGGTGGTGTTTTACGCCTCGCACAGAGTTAAAAGAGTAAATCTATTAAATCACCTCCTGAACTCTTTTATCTCTGTGCGAGGCATTTATAAATTAAACCACCACCGAATTTAAGTCGGCCCGCCCGAATGTTCCTTCGGTGATTGATCCTTTCCAATCCATTTTCGGAACGGGCGGGCAAAGGTACGTTAAAATGGTCTCCCAGTAAAGGATTATGCAAGAAAATAAAGGGCCGGACGTTATTGGAAATACAGTTACTAACCGGTATTATTTTACCACTCTAACCGATTCAAAGCATGAAAATCCTCTTGCCTGGCTGGCTGTTATTATTTACAATACCCTGTCTTTCCCAAACAAAAGAATCTTTCTCTGTTTATTTTGATTTTGACAGCTACGCATTGAATCAAAAAGCTGCATGGCAACTTGATAGTTTCTGGCGAAACAATAAAGCGTTACATCTTTCCTTGGAATATGAAATAAAGGGTTATTGTGATAACAGGGGTACAGAAAGTTATAATGATGTGCTTTCGGAAAAAAGAGTGGCTACAGTGAAGAACTACCTATTGAAACACGGAGTGAATATAGAATTTATAATGAGTGCATTGGGATTCGGCAAATCTTCGCCAGTCAATGAAAATAAAACAGAAACCGAACGGCAACTGAACCGGAGGGTCGATATCATCATCATTAACAATACCGATGCTCCATCCACAGTTGAAGAAGAAAAAACAAGCTTAATACAAAGGATCGCCGACTCTGCCATCACGGCTGGTACCAATATCATTTTACGAAATATCAACTTTGTCGGCGGCCTGCACGATTTCCTCCCGGAATCACAACCCATGCTTAAGGAACTATTGGAAGCGATGCAGACCTACCCCAAACTTGTTATCCGGGTGGAAGGGCATATTTGCTGCCAGGAATTCAGTGGAGATGGCAGGGACGGAAGTACCGGGCTTAATAATCTTTCCGAAGCCAGGGCAAAAGCGGTGATGGATTATTTATTGGAGAATGGTATAGAAGCTAACCGGGTGAGTTTTATGGGTTTTGGCCACTCCGCTCCTATTTATCCTTATCCGGAACAAACGGAAGAAGAGAGGATACAAAACAGGAGGGTGGAGATAAAGATCATCAGGAAATAAAAATCCCGTTCCGGAAAAACCGGAACGGGATTAAAGATGATCATTATCTGAATTATCTCATTGAAAAGATAATACTAACTCCCCTGCTGATCGCACCACGCTCATTGTTGAACAGGTACAAATGATAGGTTCCCAGCGCCAATCGTGAAATATCCATTGGGATCACACTGCCAAAGGCTATACCAGTAAAAGTCGCTGATTTGACCAACCTGCCATCACTTGAAAATACTTTCACTCCAAGGTTGGTATAGAGGTCGGTATTCATCCGGATGCTAAAGTGACCGTTATTGGGGTTCGGATAAATAAACGCCGATAAACGATTACTCAACAAACGATGACGCTCAGCACATTCATTCACCTGTATGGTGGATGAAACAGCTGTTGTACAACCCAGGGCGGTCACTGTGTAAGTAACTGTTTTAATGCCAAGCCCCGCAACTGTTGGGGTAAACACACTGCCGGATACACCCGAACCGCTCCACACACCTCCGCCAACAGAAGCTGATAATGTGAGCGCCGGGTCGGAAAGACAAAGTCCTGTCGGCAGGTTATTTAATGTAAATGATGGCAATGGGTTCACCGTTAATATCACCCCGGTTGAGTTCACAGATCCGCAACCGGCTGTAACGATTACACGGAATCGGTATCCATTCTGGGTGACCGGGATACCAATTTGGGCAAAAGTATTGGTAGTGGCACCGCTAATATTGGAATAGGTAGTTCCGCCATCGGTGCTTAACTGCCATTGATAACTAAGTGTCCCCACACCGGTGGTAGCGGTCACACTAAAACTGGCAGCCGATCCTGCGCATATTGTCACATTCACGGGTTGTACTGTAATAACCGGGAAAGTATTTACAGTTAAAATAGCTCCTGTAGATATTCCGGGTGTGCAGGCTCCATTCGAAACTACTGCCCTGTACCTGTATCCATTAAAAGATGGTGGTACACCGGTAATAGTAAGAGTGGGTGACGTGGTGCCCGAATAAGGAGCTGCGGCAACTATATTATTATACGTAATACCGCCATCTGTGCTTACCTGCCATTGATATGTCAAACCTGAACCGGCAGCGGCAACTGTAAAGCTGGTCGTTGTGGCTTCACATACTGTCTGGCTGGTAGGGTTGGTTGAAATGGTAATGGAAGCTGATACTGTTAAAGTAGCAGCCCCTGATGTAGCTGATGGTGTACAGGCTCCACTGATTACACAACGATACATGTAGTTATTCATTCCTACGGTCACCGCGGAAATATTCAAAGTCGCCGCATTTATTCCCGAATAAGGAGCTCCTGCAGGAATATTATTGTAAGTGAGACCGCCGTCAGTACTTACCTGCCATTGGTAGGCTAAGACTGAACCCGTACCCGTTACACTGAAAGAGGCCGCGCTTCCTGAACATAAAGCCAGGCTCGTTGGATTTGATGTTACAGCCGGTAGTGTGTTTACAGTTAATGCAGCTGCGCTGGAAGTTGTACTGCCGCACTGGCCGGTAACAATGACGCGATATTGATAACCATTCATTGCAATCGTCGTAGCCGCCGTGGTATAACTCGTCGCGTTTGCGCCGCCGATATTGTTCCAGGTCGTACCGTTATCGGTGCTTAACTGCCATTGATAAGTACCGGCAGAAACAACGGAGAAGGTAGCGGTAGCGCCAACGCACACCGTTTGGTTCACAGGTTGAGTAGTAATAGAAGGACCTGCTCCGGGATTTATTGTAAAGACAATATTCTGGGTTTGAGTAGGTGCACCAGTTCCGGTACCGGTTACGGTACAAGTGTAATTACCAGGGCTTAAACCTGCCATACCAGTTAACGAAACAGTTGTGGATGGAGAACCTGTTGTAAGGGTTGGATTACTGAATGATACAGTCGGGCCTGCCGGTACAACTGATCCGGTTAAACTGATATTTCCGGAAAACGATCCCTGGTAAGTAGCAGTAAGATTACCTGAGGTCATCACATTAGGTGCAGGGCAGGCTGCTATTACCGCCGCCGGGCTGTTGAATGTAAAACCATTCAGCGGTGGAGTAATAGAAACATTGGCATTGTTAATATCAAAGAAGATATTTCCAATGGCCTCTACTTTTATTCTTCCGGTTGAAGTTATAGTAGAGGGTACTGTAAATGTTTCGGTTCCGTCATTAGGCGTACTGGCTGATAAAACGGTAGGGAATGTCAGTCCACCATCTGTCGAAAAAGAAATTTTAACATTGGCGCAGTTGATGGGCGCGCCCGTTGTTCCGTTTACGGACCAGGTAACAGTTTGTGTGGAGCCTGCCGGATAGCTTACGGGCGCATTCTGACTGGTAATTAAGAAGGGGCCTGTACTAGCATCAACAGTCACCGTCATATCTGTAAAAGCGGTTTGACCCACTTTGATCGGGGGAGTTGAACTATAGGGACAATTATCTCTGACTGTTAACCGGAAGTTCAATGTTCTTGCAACAGAACTTAATGCCTCTATGTTACAAATAGCATCGCCACCGGGTAACGGGGGTGTTATGGATAAACCGGCCAGGATGGTGGATAATTCGGGGCACAGCCTGGTTGGATTAGTAGTACCCTTGAAAGTTAACCAGTTTGGACCTGTGGTTTTGGTTGGAAATGCAACACTGTTTGTGCCTGATGTTGTAGAATTATCATTTTGCTCCCAGGTATACGTTAACACATCACCGGGGTTCGCATCAGTAGCAGAACCCGTGAGTGCAAATGGTGTCGTGATCGGTATAGTATAATTGGGAACCGGCAATACAACAGGGGTTGCGTTATTAGCCGAGATATTAGTAGTTATGGGACATGATTTAGTGGCTAAATTAGCCTGAATCTGAGCGATAGAAGCTTCATGATAAATATCAATAGAATGCGGTGCAGGGTCCTCGGCTGTAATTCCGGCATAACCCATGATCGTGATCCCCGCGCCTACTTCCTTGTTTACCCCGGTGCCTTCAAGTTGAAATGAAAAAGTATGATTCGCACCCATTTGATGGCCTACCTCATGCACGACATAATCTATATCGAAATTATCTCCCATGGGAATACCATCAGCAGGCGAAGTAAAACCACTACCTTTTTGTCCATTTACGCAAACACAACCAATACAGCCCGCGTTTCCACCACCACCGCTTGCTCCGAACAGGTGACCAATATCATAATTTGCCTCACCAATAGTTGCGGTTAAATTAGTCTGTAATTCACCATTCCAGGCTCCATTGGCTCCGGTCCCTGCCGGAGAATATGGATCAGTAGTAGGGTCATAATAAATGATCAGTGATTCATTGGGAATAAGGTTGAGGTGTACGGCCAGGTCTTTTTCATAACATCCATTACAACGTGTCAATGTATTGTTAATAGCAGTCAAAACCAGGGGCAACTGGGTAGAGTTAAATGCACCAAAATAATTAGAATACTCTGCGGTAACCGATTGGGCAAGGCGCATGGTTTTTAATTCCCCTGTTGAGCTCTCCACCCGGTTTGTATTACCAACTTTTGAGTTTAGATCCGTCACCATTTTTTGATCTACCGTGGAACAAACCCATGGCAATTGGCCGGGTTTTCTTAGAGATTTAAATACAGAATAAATTGTATGATCCTGGGAATAAGCTTCAATAAATTCATTTTCTTTTTCCGTTCTGAAAACCATGGTCTGGATGCCCTGGGGTGAAATACTCAGTTTTAACATGGCTGATCTATCCGTAATACCTTTTCCGGAAAAAGCCCTGATCTCAGGAAATTGCGCTTGTAATTCCGGTGCAAAATTGGAAGCTTCAACTACTTCAAATTGTTCCAATTGACCATCAACATTTGGTAAAGAAATGATCGTGGAATGGCTTGAAGGATGAGATCCAACGATAGAAAACAATGCCTGCCTCATCGGTTCAATATTCAAATCAAATAATTTGAACTCTTTCGGATAGGCAAGTCTTGCAACTGCTTTATCAGTGGTTATTGCATCCGTTCCACTGTGCAAAGACCAGTATTTTTGTTGAGCAGAAGCTGTAAAAGATATACTACTAACTATAAGTATAGCCAGTAAAATTTTGTAAAGTTTACTCATAATATGATAGTTTGGTTGTAAAAGATCGCTAAAGATAAAAAAAAATACTTTACAAATAAGATGAAAGAAACAGGATGAAAATGAATTAGAAATATTATTAATTCATTGGAAGTAAATAAATGCAATCACACAACTCCTTGCCTCTCAATCAATTTAGAATATCAGTATAAAAAATCCCGTTCCTTTCCAGGAACGGGATCTATTGCCCTTAATCGATTTATAGTAATAATTAATAACCCATTCCACCCATATCAGGAGCGCCATGACCCTGGGGAGCTTCTTCCTTCTTAGGTTTGTCGGCAACCACACATTCCGTAGTCAATAACATTCCGGCGATCGAAGCGGCATTCTCCAATGCAATACGGGTAACCTTTGTGGGATCGATCACCCCGGCTTTCAACAGGTTCTCGTATTCTTCCGTCCTGGCATTGAACCCATAATCTGCTTTTCCTTCTTTTACTTTCTGAACCACGATAGAACCTTCTATACCTGCATTCTCCACGATCTGGCGAAGCGGTTCTTCCAATGCCCTTCTTACGATAGCTGCACCCGTTGTTTCATCTTCGTTTGAACCTTTGAATTTCTCCAATGATTCAATGGCGCGGATAAAGGCAACCCCACCACCGGGAACAATTCCTTCTTCAACAGCGGCTCTTGTCGCGTGCAAGGCATCGTCAACACGGTCCTTCTTTTCTTTCATTTCCATTTCTGTCGCCGCGCCAATATTCAATACCGCTACACCTCCACTCAGTTTAGCCAGGCGTTCCTGTAATTTTTCTTTATCATAATCAGAAGTAGTGGACTCTATCTGCGTTTTGATCTGGTTGATCCGGGCTGTGATATCTTCTTTTTTACCCTTCCCTCCTACGATCGTTGTATTGTCTTTATCGATCGTAACGGTAGTGGCTACACCCAGGTAACTCAGGTCCGCATTCTCTAATTTATAACCTTGCTCTTCGCTGATCACAATTCCTTTTGTCAGCACGGCGATATCCTGCAGCATTTCTTTTCTGCGATCACCAAAGCCCGGGGCTTTCACAGCCGCTACTTTCAGGGTACCGCGCAGTTTGTTTACTACCAGGGTAGCCAAAGCTTCACCTTCCAGGTCTTCCGCAATGATCAGTAATGGACGTCCGCCCTGGGCTACCTTTTCCAGTATATGAAGGATGTCCTTCATATTGCTGATCTTTTTATCATAGATCAGGATATAAGGATTTTCCAGTTCGGCTTCCATCTTCTCGCTATTCGTAACGAAGTAGGGAGAGATATAACCGCGGTCAAATTGCATACCTTCTACCACTTCAATACCGGTTTCGGTACCTCTTGCTTCTTCTACTGTGATCACCCCTTGTTTTCCCACTTTCTTCATAGCTTCTGCGATCAGCTTTCCGATCTCCATGTCATTATTAGCGGAGATAGATGCTACCTGCTGGATCTTGCTGCTGTCATTTCCTACAGTCTGAGTTTGACCTTTTAAATGTTCAACCACTTTGCTGACCGCTTTTTCAATACCCCGTTTCAGGTCCATTGGATTAGCGCCGGCCGCTACCATTTTCAACCCTTCACTGATAATAGATTGCGCTAATACAGTAGCGGTAGTAGTTCCGTCGCCTGCTATATCGGCTGTTTTAGAAGCTACTTCCTTTACCATCTGCGCGCCCATGTTTTCAATGGGATCTTCCAGTTCAATTTCTTTCGCAACGGTAACTCCATCTTTTGTAATAGTGGGAGCGCCGAATTTTTTCTCGAGTACCACGTTACGTCCCTTAGGTCCGAGTGTTACTTTCACCGCGTTGGCAAGGATATCAACGCCTTTTTTCATTCTGTTTCTTGCTTCAATATCGAAGATGATTTGTTTTGCCATTGTATTAAAGTTTAAACCCCAAACCCCTAATCCTTCGACAAGCTCAGGAGGGCTTACGGAGCTGTTTGATTAAATTGAAATGTTTATTAAAAAGAACTTTTTGTTACACCCCTTTAGGGGCTGGGGGTTATACGATTGCAAGAATATCCGACTCTCTCATGATCAGGTAATCCTCCCCTTCGATCTGGATCTCGGTGCCTGCATATTTACCATATAGAACGGTGTCCCCCGTTTTTACAGTCACCGGTTCATCTTTTTTACCGGGACCCGCGGCTATAACAATACCCCGTTGGGGTTTTTCCTGGGCCGTATCAGGGATGATGATACCACCGGCAGTTTTCTCTTCTGCTTTTGCAGCTTTTACAATTACCCTGTCATGGAGTGGGGTAACATTGACTTTCTTAGCCATAATTGTATTGATTTTTAGTTTATTGAAATGAATATTTTATCCTCCCTCCCAACCATTTAAGAGACGGTTCAGGATTTGGGACTGCAAAGGTAGAGGAAATAACGTGCCAGTATGTTAAAAAAGACATTATTTCAGGTCTGTAAAATAAATGGCAGGATATTTTGCGTCAGCTAATCACAAAAAAGACAGATTTTCATTTCCCAAAAACTCTCCGGGTCCGGAGCCCTGACCAATTGGCCACGATTTTTTAGCCAGTAGAATAGAAATATTTGGCTGACTTTTCCTTAATTGTGCAGCAATTAATCCAGTTTTTAGGTCTGTGTTTGGATTGCGTTTAAATACGTCTAAAATTTCCTTTCTTTCCGGAGTTGTTTCTATTTCAGGCATCTCATCATTACAATCCCATTCCATTGATTCTTTGTCAAATTTCAAATTATATTGACCCTCCTCCCTCTCTCTAC
>JADGPW010000224.1 GCA_017882265.1 Chitinophagaceae bacterium
ACTACCGCGCTGTCTGCAGACGAGACATGCAGTTTCATTAACGGATTGCTGGTACCAATCCCAACTTTTTGGGCCATAATCGCACTGGAGATGATTAATAAAACAGGGAAGAGGAGTATATTCTTTTTCATTGCGTGCTCATTTAGTATTATAGTAAAGAATCTATTTCAATCAGTATTTGAAGGAGTTTTCCCTTATTCACATCATCCCCAAAATATTTGATGGCCTGGGGAACAATTAATTTCTTTTCCGGGGCCGATAATGATATATTCTTTTGCAGATGGTTCGGCACAAAAACGAATTGGAGCCATTGTGCAAAATTGGATTTCGTGATGCTGCCATTGTCGTCATATCCCTGTACCCATGCCGGCATATCCTTTTGCCACAAACCTGTTTTTTTCAATTCTTCTTCCAACTCGCCTGTTTTTGCCATGAGCGTATTATATTGATCAGCCATTGTTTTGAATTAAGTAGTAAATGTAAACGGCTATGATCGGGGCTTATATGGGCAATTAGGCAACGAGGTGTTTGCATGAGGGAGAGCGTATTCCCTTTATGTAAAGTCAATAAAGTAACATGAAATCATACACCGATTAGGGAACGTCACATTCTATTGAGGCAACGATTCCGGCCGGGGGATATATTAGAGTACTTTTACGGTTAAACAGCTTTTATCGTTTTTTACTAAATTGGAATGCCTTTGTTTTATCTGTCAATTGGCTACCTGAATTGATTTATATCTAACTATTTTGAAAACGAATCTTCTTTCCTTTCTCATCGTCCAGGCATTTATAGGTATGTCAGCGGCCTCGGCACAAACCAGTTACCACGTGACCACCGGCCAGGGTCTATCCACCAACCAATTAACCATTTTAATAAAAGACCGGCATAACAATATGTGGTTTGGCAGTTATAATGGTTTGCATAAACATGAAGGGACATCTATAAAAGTGTACAATAAATCAGGGAAAGATTCAACATCCCTGAGCAGCAAAGAAATGCATGCCGTATTTGAAGACCGGCTGGGCTTTATCTGGGTAGGTACCACCGGTGGCCTGGATAAACTCGATCCGGTATCCGGGCTTATACGGCATTATAAACTTAAACCCACCCAGCAGGAGGATGACCGGCTCGGATACATTGTTTCTATTTTCCATGATAACAAGGACAATATATGGGTAGCAACCTATGTGGGGCTGTTCGTGATCAATTATCAAACCGGAGCATTTTTCCAGGTGCCGGGCCAGGAGCATTCCGGCAAAGGGATACCCGATTTCGGATTGCTGTATAAAGGTGCCGTAAAAACCGATACCGGGATCTGGATGTTCGCCTCCGGGTATATGATCTTTTATGATTTTAAAAGCGGTCAGTTTTTCCATCAATATAACAATCCACTTCATAAAAGAATATTTGACCTGCATGCAGGAAATGACTTCAGTGCGCAAAGCGAGTTGTGTATCGACTCTTCCCATAACCTGTACTTTGTTTTTAATCATACTACCCTGATGAAATATAATGTCCGGACAGAAAAGCTGGATTCCTTTCCTTTTATATTTCCTAAAAACGCGTGGACCTGCTGTTATTCATTAGCCGCCGATTATAAAGGAAATATCTGGATTGGTTTTCGTTACGGAGGGCTTCTTTTATTTAACAATACGACTCATGAATTTTCAACTATCAGAAGCAATGGCGTAAACAGTTTAATACAATCTGATTGGGTTTATTCTCTCTGTGAAGATTACCTGAAAAGGATGTGGGTGACTACCAACAACGGGATCTTTATTATTAATTATTATGATAGTATTGTGCAACAAAAATATCTCAGTACTAATAGTGAATTCAACGATTATGAAGCCGCTATCATTTCACAGGATGACAAGGGTAATATTTATGCACCTTTTTACCTGGGTGGAATATTCACCTACAATATTTTCAGCAGGAACAGCCGGCATTTTTCAGTTGATGAAGCAGCCCCGGGAAACTATGGGTATGGTTATGTATTTACCGGTGAAAAGGATAAACTTTATATTGGCAGTAAAGGAACATTGATGCTGGCAGATACTTCACTCCATAAGATCAAATTGTCGGCACCCACCCAACCTGTTTATAAAACACTATCCGGTTACCCTTCGAGGGTGGGTTGGGTTTTTAAGTATAATGACCAAGCTATTTATTATAAGAAAACAAATGGGGTCATCTATTATTATCATGGGACCGACAGTCTTGAAAAACTGGTTAGTACAGGGTTTTCAAGACAGGCCTGTATTTCAAAAGACAGTCATTTTTTATACTTCCTTAGCGAGCACGAGGATCTTATAAAACGGGACCTGGTCACCTGTAAAATGGACACCTTTTTACTGACCAATAAGCTTCGTGACCTGCATTTTACTTATTATAATACAAGGGATATTGCTGATGATGGGAACGGAAATATCTGGATCACTTCACAAAACGGATTAATTAAATACCATCTTCCTGACCAGACTATTTCTGTTTATACCACGACAAATGGACTGTTGCATGATTTCAGTTTTACTCTTTGCGCAGATTCCAAAAAAAGACTATGGGTGGGTTCCATGGGAGGAGTCAATCTATATGACCCTGCTAAAAATACTTTTATCAATGTCTTTGCGGAATCACCCGATAAGCTTAGTAATTACTTTGGCAGTAGCCTGGATGCCAAAGACGGCCATATCTATTTCTTAATGGGAGGAAAATTAGTTAACATTAATCCTGATGGTTTCTTTAACCAAAAAAATGAGGAAAGGTTACTTGAGCTGGATGAAGTCCAGGTAAATGGAAACCCGGTCCATGTTTCCACTCATAGCTTATCCGGGTTATCTTACCGGCAAAACAGAATTTATTTTCGTTTTGGTTTACTGGAATTCGCCGAACCGGAAAGGGTTAAATATTACTATTGGCTGGAAGGGCTTGATAAGGACTGGATGAACCTGGGTAACCGGTCAGAAATTACATTCAATTCTTTACCCCCGGGTGATTATACCCTGCACGTAAAAGCAACAGATGTCTATGGCCACATGGTAAAAGACCAGCTGACTATCCCGTTTATTATCAAACCACCCTTCTGGAAAACCTGGTGGTTTATAATATTGACAGCTCTTTGCAGCCTATTACTCATTTACGGAGTTATGAAGTGGCGGGAAAACCATATTAAAGCCATTCAAACAGAGAAACAGAAAGTACAACAAACGCAGATTGAGATGTTCAGTATGAATGAACAACTTTCGAAAGCGAAGCTGGAAGCCTTGCGGAGCCAGATGAATCCCCATTTTATTTTCAACAGCTTAAACGCCATTCAGGAATGCATATTGACAAATAAAGTGGATGCCGCCTATGAATATCTCTCCAAATTCTCAAAGCTCCAACGGATGGTGTTGAATAATTCAGAAAAAGAGCTGATCTCCTTACACAGTGAAATAGAAATGCTGGAGTTATATCTTTCCCTGGAATCTTTGCGGTTCAGTAAATCATTTACCTACCATATCGACACAGCGGGTATCAACGATACCGATGAAATTATGATACCTTCCATGATCACGCAGCCCTTTGTTGAAAATGCACTATGGCATGGCCTGAGGAATAAGGAAGGAGATAAAACCTTGTCCATCATCTATGCGGAGAAAGAGGATCAGTTATTGATCACGATTGACGACAATGGTATCGGCAGGGAAAAAGCCGCCGTCATCAGGGAACAAAAATTAGGCAGCGGTCAGTTTGGATCAAAAGGAACCATGCTGCTGCAACAAAGACTTAATGTGCTGAGCCAGCAATTTAAAACAGACATCCATTTTGTAACCATCGATAAAAAAAATGAGGCGGGAGAGCCAATAGGGACAAAAGTTGTCATTTCATTTCCTTCCAGCCTGGAACCGGCCGGGCAGGGATAACCCTATTTACCAAATCAAAAACAGGTATCATGATAAAAATATTAATTGTTGACGATGAAGCCGCGGCGGGTAATATTTTAAAAGTCCTGATCGAAAAGCATATTGCCGTAAAAACGGAAATCCGGTATTGCAATACGGCAAAGGACGCTCTTGAACTCATGAAAACATTCAGTCCTACCCTGGTCATGCTGGATATAGAAATGCCAAATATGAACGGATTTGATTTTTTAAACATGGCCAGTGACAGCCATTTTGATGTGATCTTTATAACGGCCTATGATCAATATGCCATCAAGGCGATACGATTCAGTGCGTTGGATTACCTGTTAAAACCGGTAGATATCCTGGAATTGCAAAATGCCGTTAACCGCCATATCATTAAACAACAAAACCTGGGTCAACAGCTTTTGGTTTCCAATTTAATCGCCAACCTCCAGCAAAAGGACCCCCATAATTTCAAACTGGCCTTATCTACTACCGAAGGTGTTTTCTTTTATGAACCCCTGGATATATTGTATTGCGAAGGAGAAAATAATTATACCCGCTTTACGTTCACCAAACATAAACCCATGATCGTTTCAAAAACACTGGGAGAATATGAAGAACTGTTAGCGGAACATGGCTTTATCCGCATCCACAAATCCTACCTTGTCAATACAAAGTATGTTGCAAAAATTGACAGGGAAGGGCTGGTGCAGATGAGTGACGGCAAGCAACTTGCTATTTCCAAACGCCGGAAAGAAATTGTCATGAATACCCTGAAGCAACATTGATCTTCCGGGCAT
>JADGPW010000225.1 GCA_017882265.1 Chitinophagaceae bacterium
CATAGACCTGTTGTCACCACGACAGTTGTACAGCAGCCATCCAAGGTGGTAATAAAAGAAAACGGGATGAAGACCAAAGAAATTCATAAGCCAAATAAAACAAAAACCAAGAGCCATCACACCTAGTCTTGTGGTTAAAAATTTTTCGAATGGCGGTCTTGCTGAAAAGACCGCCATTTTTTTTAAAAAATCGAACATCGGATAACTGGAAAAAGGGTTTATGTATTTAACGAAAGCCGGGCGATAAACATATTATCAATGAGGATAAGGCAGGGAGGCCCTCCTAGATTTACCTTTAGTCCTTTGTAACCTTTCTCCTTCTCACCCCCTCTACTCTATTAGACCAAATCATCAAAAAATGGAAACAATTAATTTAAACCAATCGATCAGGCCGACATTCAACCTGTTACGGGTGACTTTTGGAATCGTGCCGATTGTTGCCGGGGCAGACAAATTTACTGACCTGTTGACCCATTGGGAGAATTATATTAACCCCGATCTCTTAAAAATGCTCCCGTTCGCGCCGCATACTTTTATGATTATCGTTGGGGTGATTGAGATTATTGCGGGACTAATTGTGCTGGTAAAACCGGCCATCGGAGGGTTTATCGTCGCGGGCTGGTTGACACTGATAGCGCTGACACTGTTGGCAAGCGGTAATTTCCTGGATGTGGCTGTACGCGACCTGGTTATGGCCATAGGTGCATTTTCCCTGGCCCGGATCGCAAAGCTTGTTTCCAGGATAGGGTAAATTTACACGATGAAAGAATTTGAGCAATTAACGGATACGGTGGTCATACAAAAGATCATTGGTGGCGAAATCACTTTGTTTGAAATACTGATCCGGAGAAATAACCCCTTCCTGTACAAGACCGGAAGGGCGTATAACTATAATCACCAGGATACACAGGACCTGATGCAGGATACATTTTTAGATGCGTACACCCATTTGTCAAAATTTGAGCACCGATCGTCTTTCAAAACCTGGATCATAAAAATAATGCAGAACAACTGTCATAAAAAGCAACAGAAATTCAGTTTTAAGAATGAACGCCCGGATGATATAAATGATAAATCAATACCCATGTTTTCAGGCCAACAACACAACGACACAAACAAAATAGTTTTGAACCGGGAACTAAACTTTGTTATAGAAGAAGTATTAAAACAAGTACCTGCAGATTACAGGCTGGTCTTTTCTTTACGTGAAATGAACGGGCTTTCGGTAAAGGAGACAGCCGAAACGCTGGATATCAGTGAAGCCAATGTAAAGACCCGGCTAAACCGGGCGAAATCAATGCTGCGGAAAGAAATAGAAAATTCTTACAAGGTGGAGGAAATATATGAGTTCAACCTCATCTACTGCGATGCGGTGGTGAAATATGTAATGGATAAAATAAAGGCAGGCCATCTACAAATTATAACCTGATTAATCCTCGTGTTATTCCTCTCCTTTGATCCCCCTGTTTTTTAATACAAAAGAAGGGAAGAAACAAAAAGCCTATAAGCAGACCATCACTAAATAAAAAGGATAAATAAATGAATACAAGCTTGGAAACACTTTACCTGATCGGGGAAGAACATATTGCCTCATCAGTAGAAACTCCTCTAAGAGCGGATGCTTTTGAAACCGATGATGATGACAAGATCAGGTTGATCCAGAAACACTTTAAGGAGATTATGGAGGTCCTGGGACTTGACCTCACCGATGATAGTTTAGGCGGAACACCTTACCGGGTCGCTAAAATGTTTGTCAAAGAAGCCTTCAGCGGATTGAATCCTATTCATAAACCTTCCATAAAGCTTTTTGAAAATAAGTACCGGTATAATGAGATGCTGATCGAAAAGAATATAACCCTGTTCTCTTATTGCGAATATCATTTTGTACCCATTATCGGGAAAGTGCATGTGGCCTATATTTCAAACGGACAGGTGATCGGCTTATCAAAAATAAACCGGCTGGTACAGTACTATGCCAAACCGCCACAGGTACAGGAACGGCTGACTAACCAGATCGCGGAAGGATTGAAAGAAGCATTGCAATCGGATGATGTTGCCGTAATCATTGATGCGGTTCATCTTTGTGTCGCCTCCAGGGGAATCAAAGACAGCAACAGCAGTACGGTCACAGCAAGTTATTCGGGTAAGTTCCAGGAAGAAAAAGTAAAAACAGAATTTATTTCATTAATTAAAAGTACCAATTAGTAAATATTTTTTAAACCGGGTACAGCAGGCAAGGATATTTGAAACTGACTACTACAACCAGGGCGATAGCTCACAGCTTCTCTCACTCCACCACCCTCATCCCCAATGTTTTGGATAAACAGGCTCCCGGGAACCTGATGTAATTGCTTTGGCTCAGGGTAAATGACATATATCATACTTCCTTCAAATCAAGGTCATGGCCAATTCCAGGTAGGAAAAATAGCTTGCCGGTTTCGAAAAAAGTCGAATAAAGGGTTACAATAGTGGCCTGCAGGTGTACAAAGCTTGTAGTAACACCCGGTTAAAAACAAGCGAACCTGGCTGAAACTCCGGTTCCTGCTAAACTTACGCCATATCACAACAACAATAGTTTAATAGTAACCGGCTCACTAACGAAACAAATATCAGCTAATGACCAGAATTTTACATTTTCTGAAACTATTGGCTGTCCCTTTATTCAGTTTGCAAATACATGCCCAAAGACTAACAACACTATCGGCCGGGAAAAAATCAGGCTCAGCTTCCCCCGTTTCTCCTAAACTAATCAGCAACTTAAAACAAACTTTCTTTTGCGGGAATGCATTTATAAAAAATATGAACCAGTATGGGAGCACCGTGAAAGGTTACGAAAGAATGGGCGCTATTCAATATGGTTATGAAGGTTTAAACATGCCGGTTTTGTTAACACCCAAAGGGCTGATACACCTTCAAAGAGAAATCAAGGGAATATCACATGAAGAGGAAGAGCGATTGAAAAAGAGTGGGGTATCTGAAGAGGAAATTGAAAATAAAAAGATTGTAACCGACAGGGTAATAACCATGGAATGGGTGGGTGCCAACGCGGATGTTGAAATTATTCCGGAAAACAGAACATCAGACTATCATACCTACGGCACGCTTCGGGAAAAAGCATTCGGCTATAATAAAATTACTTACAAAAACATTTACCCGGGTATTGATATTGTTTTCAGTTTTACTAACCATGCCAAACCCGGGTTTGAGTACAGCCTAATCGTAAGTCCTGGCGCCGATCTAAGTGCTGTAAAACTGAAATACGGTGGTGATGTAAAAAGTTTAAAAACAGATAATAGAGGTAATCTCATCATCGGTTCAGGTATTGATGGTATTTCAACATCCGCTCCGGTCAGCTATTACGGCGACAGGTTACTGAATAAAAGTGTGGGGGAAGTAAAAGCAGTTTATAAAATTGAGGATAATGAAATCCATTTTTCTTTTCCGGAGAATTATGACCATTCAAAAGCCATCATAATTGACCCATTTGTCACAGGAACCGGGAACTTAAGTGGTTTGAATGCCGGCAAGGCTAAAGATGTGGACTTTGATTATGCCGGTAATGTGTTTGTTACAGGCGGTGGTGATGGTAACACACATCAGCTTGCAAAATATAATGCAGCCGGTGTTTTGCAATGGACCTTCAATGGAACACTTGCCATTCCCTCCTGGACATTTGGAGCTTACTGGGGAGGATGGATGGTGGAAAAGCCCACAGGGAATATTTATCTCGGGCAGGGCTTTAATCCTGTTACCGGTTTCCAGGTAATACGGGTGAGTACAACAGGTTTATATGATAATTATATTACCACCGCCAATCCTGATTTTCGTGAAGCCTGGAAGATGTACTGGAGTTGTAACAATGGTTCTCCACAAATATTGGTAGCGGGTGGTGGTACCAACTCTAATATCAATTTTGGAGTATTTATTCCTCCATCCACCACGATCGGTTCATTAAATGTGACAGGCATTCCTTATACCGGATCGGCGGGTTGGGCACAGGATATTGTTGATGTTATAATCGATCCTTCCAATAATGATATGTACACCATTTACGGGTCATTGTTTGGCAACCCATCACTTACCAATAAAATATATAAAAATACAGCTCCCTATAGCGGATCTTCTGTAGCATGGACTGTTCCTTCCGGGTTTAATTCGGTCCAGGAAATTGCAAACCGGCCGTATTTGTTGGGAGGGCAAATAGATAATTCAGCAAATATTTTTGCCATCAATGGTTCTTACCTGTACTATTGGGATGGGAAAAATTTAAAGGCTTTCGACAAAGCAACAGGGAATGGGGTGGGAACTCCACTTGTTACAGCTAACACAAAACTGATGCAGGGTGGTATCATTGCTGATGCCTGTAATAATGTGTATGTGGGAGATGGGAACGGTGTCATAAAAGTTTATAAATTCAATGGTACCCTATTTGATGATGCGGCCGCACCGGATATTGCCATACCGGGTTTCGCAGGAAAAGCAGTTTATGATCTGGCTTATGATGAATCAAAAAAATTATTATATGCCAGTGGTGATGGATTTGTTGGATCTTTTGATGTTTCTTCTTTTTGCCCCACTACGCAGTATACCTTGAATGTGGCGCCTGATTGTCTCACTGCGGAGGCAACCATTACGGTCAACCCGGCGCCACCTGTTGGTTCTACAGTGACCTTTGTTCTTTATTCCGGTAATACGCAGATCACCACAAACACGACAGGGATATTTACCGGCTTAACCCCAACCATTACTTATATTATAGTTGCTACTATTAACCTCGCCTGCAGTGGTGTTCAGGCCACAACCACCTTTATTCTTCCGGGTCCAGCCATTACCGTTACACAAACGAATACATCTTGCGGAGCTGCTACAGGAAACATAACAGCAACTGGTTCGGGAACTGGTGCGCCTTACACATACAGTATAGATGGAACCAATTTTCAGGCCAGCGGAATATTTACCGGATTAGCAGCAGGGGTTTATACCGTTACCGTAAAAGATGCCAATGGATGCAAAAACACAACGGTTGTAACCATATTAAATTCCAATGGACCGGTATTAACCCATACAAGTACTAACGCCGATTGTGGTAATAATAATGGAACCATCACAGCTAATGCCACGGGTGGTACGGCGCCTTATCAATACAGTATTAACGGAATTGCTTTCCAAAGCAGCAATTTTTTTACTGGATTAGTGGGTGGAACGTATACACTTATAGCTAAAGATGTTACGGGTTGCACTAATGCGGTTGTTGTTACTATTACCAGTTCCCCCGGTCCGTTAATTACGGCTATTCCGGCTGCCGCTACATGTGGCAGCAGTAATGGAACCATTACCGCTTTTGGTTCCGGTGGCACGGCACCATTGCAATACAGTATAGATGGAAATATCTTCCAGGTAAGCAATGTTTTTACAAATCTTACTCCGGGCACTTATATCGTTACGGTAAAAGATGCGAATGGTTGTATACAGTCAACAACCGTTACCATGGCAAATTCACCGGCACCAACTGTTACCGCAGTTTCCACCCCGGCGGCCTGTAATAATGTGAACGGAACTATTACCGCGACAGGAAGTAATGGTATTGCACCATTGCAATACAGTATGAACGGAGTTACTTTTCAAACCAGCAATATTTTTACCGGATTAGCGGCAGGTAGTTATACGATCATCGTAAAAGATATTACCGGGTGCACCAACCAGGTTAATATTACTATAACCAGTACGGGGGGACCCACGGTAACGGCTACTTCAACGGTATCTGCCTGTAATACAAATACAGGGAGTATTACTGCTACAGCAAGCGGAGGCCTTCCCTTCTATCAATACAGTATTAATGGAATATCATTTCAGGGAAGTAATGTTTTTAATGGTTTGAGCGCCGGTAATTATGTGGTATATGTAAGAGATGCAGCCGGGTGTATTGGTACTGCCACTGTTATACTGAGTAATACGGCAGGACCTTTAATAACGGCTGTTTCCACGCCAACAGCGTGTAATATAAATACCGGGACGATTACGGCTACAGGCACAGGAGGCGCAACACCATTGCAATATAGTATTGACGGAACCACTTATCAGGGGTCTAATGTTTTTACCGGGCTTGCCACCGGGATTTATACGGTATATGTAAAAGATGCTAATGGATGTATTAAAACAACAACGATCACTGTTGTTAATGTATCCGGATTGACCCTGGCGGTTAGCACGGTAGTATCCGCCTGCAATATCAATAGTGGAATCATAACGGCCACTGCCACCGGGGGGATTGCTCCATTGCAATATAGTATCAATGGTATAACCTACCAGGCCAGTAATGTTTTTAACGGACTTGCCGCGGGAATTTATACGGTTTATGTTAAAGATGCCAATGGATGCATTGTAACCAAACAGGCAACGGTTGCTTCACTTGCAGATCTTACATTGGTTGTAACCATTCAGCAAAACGCAACCTGTGGAACGACGAGCGGTGTAATAATAGCCACGGGTACAGGCGGTGTGGCGCCATTAACGTATAATATTGATGGGGACGTTTTTCAATCCATAGGAATATTCATAAATCTGGCCCCCGGGGTACATAGCATAACTGTAAAAGACGCAACAGGCTGTATTGCTACCCCTCAATCTGTTACCATTACCAATTCTGGCGCGGGCACGGCGCCTACCGATGTAACATTTACAATTAAAGATGAATTTGCCTGTACGGGTCACCTGGGGAAAATAAAAAACTTAAAAGGGATCCCCGGCGGTGGCGGCAACACATATACTTTTAGCTTAGATGGTGGCACATTTACCGCTTCTAACCAGTTTACAAATGTGAGCCCTGGTACGCATACCGTTACAGCTAAAAATCAAAATGGATGTACCGTTACGAGGCTTGCCACAATTGGAAATGGCGTTCCTGCCACTGCTACTGCCACAGTCACAGCAAGTACCTGCGGTGCCAGCACAGGAACAATAACCATAACAGGGGTGGGGGGAAGTGTGCCTTATCATGCAAGTATAAACGGCATTGGTGGTCCATGGCAAACCTTTTTTCCGCCCGGAGCCAATTCATTCACTTTTTCAGGTTTAGCGCCGGGTACTTACAGCATCATTATAGCAGATGATGCGGATTTTACAACAGGTCCTCCGGATATTCCGGGCGCCTGCCTGACAACAATATTTGTTGCGGTTCCGTCGACCGGCGGACCATCCATTTCCACAACCCAAATAAATGGTGACTGCACTTCAAATAATGGCAGCATTACTGTAACAGGAAGTGGTGGTACAGCCCCATATACTTATAATATTAATGGAGGCCCTTATTTTCCCGGAGGGGTTTTTAATAATCTTGTCCCCGGAGTGTATGCCGTAACGGTACAGGATGCGACCGGCTGCATTACCGGTTCAAACGTTACATTAGCAAATCCGTCAACCCCTTCCGTTACAGCCGTTGTACAATCAACTTCATGTAATTTAAATAATGGCACGATAACCGCTACCGGCACCGGTGGAGTGGCGCCTTTGCAATACAGTATAAACGGAACCACTTTCCAGAACAGTAATATTTTTACCAACCTTTCGCCGGGCAGTTATACATTGTACGTAGCAGATGCCAATGCATGTTATGGTGTATTGCCTGTAACCATCATTAATACGCCACTTCCGAAAGTAACCGCGTTTACTATTGCTGCCACTTGTAATAATAATGATGGAAGCATTATTGCCACAGGTTCATTAGGAGAACTACCTTATACATTCAGCATTGATGGAACGGTCTATCAAAGCAGTAATACATTCAGTAACCTGGGGGCAGGTTTTTATACGGTGTATATAAGAGATGGCAGCGGTTGTATTACCACCACCGGGATTTCTGTTGGAAATACATCGGCTCCTTCAATAACGAATACCAATTCCACACCAGGAACATGTGGTAATGCAACAGGAGGCATAACGGTAACTGCTGCCGGAGGTACAGGGCCCTTGCAATACAGTATTGATGGAATAAATTTCCAGCCAGGTAATATTTTCTCCGGGCTATTACCCGGGACTTACACCATTACAGTAAAGGATGGGAATGGATGCCTGTCAACTAATAATGTTTTAGTTGAAAATATCAATGGGCCGCAGGTTTTAACTGCCATCATAGTTGATGCAACTTGCGGGTCAGGTAATGGAAGTATTACTGCCTCGGCCTCAGGTGGTGTGTCGCCGCTTCAATACTCTATCAATGGAATCACCTACCAGGCTGGAAATGTGTTTAATAATGTGGCAGCAGGCAACTATACCTTATATGTAAAAGATGTTAATGGATGTATTAAAACACGGGGTGTTACTGTAGTAAATCTGCCTGCTGCGGTATTGACGGCTACTTCATCCCCTGCCTCCTGTGGATTAAATGACGGTACTATGACTGCCAATGCAAGCGGGGGTACCGTACCCCTTTTGTACAGTATAGACGGAATAACGTTTCAAACAAGTAATATCTTTTTGGGTCTTGCTGCCGGGCCATATACAGTAACAGTAAAAGATGCTCGGGGATGTACAACATCAGCCAACATAACTGTCTCCGCTATCGGAACAACCATTTCACCAACTTTTAATCTGGTAGCTCCCATATGTTCAGGGGGATCGTTAACCCCGCTACCCTCCACATCACTGAATGGTATTACGGGTGTATGGGCGCCGGCACTGAACAATACGGCAACGACAACTTATACGTTCACCCCTGCTGCGGGTCAGTGTGCAACACCCACCACGTTAACAATAACAGTAAATCCAAAGCCGGGGCCCATTATTATTTATCACAACTAATTATATAAATGTTTATGAAAAAACACAGTGATCAATACAAATCAGGTAAACGGACTATGAAATTTTGGTTCCATTTGAAGAAATGGCTCAGGTTGCCGAAACGCGCATTTATCCGAATTAGAAAGAGGATAGCTGAAGGGTTTTTTCATCATCCCAACTGGCCGCACCATAAAATGATAATTAGACAATCAAATTCTCCACATCAAATAACAGACTGTACAAAAATAAAAATCATGAACCCGCAAAATCTGCTAATAAAATGGGGCATCACAATGCTGTTGTTCATTACTTGTGCAGGTGCAATGGCGCAAGGCCCTTATCCTAACACGGGCAACCATTCGGTTTGTCTTAACGTGACGGAACCATATGGAGTTGTATTAACTGCCGGTTCCACTTATTCCTGGAGCATTACCCCGATAACAGGTGGTAACGGAACGATTACTCCCGGAGCCACCTCTAATTTGATTTCTGTGAACTGGAATAATGTGGGAACGGCAACTTTACAGGTCATTGAAACGAATGCCCAGGGTTGCGTCGGCGATCCTGTTACAATTATTGTTACCGTTAATCCAATACCAATAGTGGTGATTAATAATCCTGCTCCCGCTTGTTCCCCTGGAACGGTTGATTTAACAGCAGTTTCAGTGACAATAGGTTCAACACCGGGATTGACATTCAGCTATTGGACGGATGCTGCCGCCACTGTGCCATTTGCATCACCGACAGTTGCGCCTGCCGGCACTTATTATATCAAAGGAACTTCAGTGGCAGGATGTTTTGACATCAAACCTGTAGTTGTTACAGTAACTCCGGCACCCATACTGGTGATCAACAATCCGATTCCGGTTTGCGCCCCTGGAACGGTTGATTTAACTTCCCCTTCGATAACAACCGGTTCAACACCGGGATTGACATTCACCTACTGGACAGATGCAGCCGCCACCATACCTTATGCAACACCAGCAACTGCGCCTGCCGGCACTTACTACATCAAAGGAACTTCAGTAGCAGGATGTTTTGACATCAAACCTGTAGTTGTAAATATAACTCCGTCGCCTACACTGGTTATCACTAATCCTGCTCCCGCTTGTTCCCCTGGAACGGTTGATTTAACTGCCAGTTCAATAACAACAGGCTCAACTCCAGGAATGATATTCAGTTATTGGACGGATGCAGCCACCACTATACCTTATCCAACACCAACAACTGCAACTGCCGGCACCTATTATATCAAGGGAACTTTACCGGCAGGATGTTTTGATATCAAACCTGTTGTTGTTACAGTAGTTCCGGGACCCATACTGCAGGTTACCAATCCTGCACCTGTTTGCGGCCCCGGTACTGTTGACCTGACTGCAGGTTCAATAACAACCGGTTCCACTCCGGGACTGGTATTCACGTATTGGACCGATGCAGCTGCTACTGTGCCTTATACAACACCAACTGCTGCGACGGCTGGTACTTATTATATCAAGGGAACGCTAGGCGGAAGTTGTTTTGATATCAAACCTGTAATTGTTACAGCGAATCCTTTGCCCGGTTCAGTAATATCAGGCCCTAACCCTGTGTGTGAAAGTGTCAATGGCAGTACTGTCACCTATAATACGCCTAATACACCGGGTCACACATATAGTTGGGTGGTTACAGGCGGAACTATTTCAACAGGTCAGAATACAAACCAGATAACTGTTACCTGGACAACACCGGGTTCCGGGTCCGTTAGCATCACAGAGTCAATTACCTTAACTGGTTGTGCTGCCATGGTTGTAAAAACAGTTATCATTTCACCAAAACCAATAACATCGCCAATTACACATAATTAATAAGTAAATGTCCATCAAAGTAGTTCAAGGATCGCTGCAAAATTTGCCACCTGTTTCCGGAATGGAAGCAGATGGCAGGGCTGCGGTTTTAGGTATGCCAGGCTAAAGAGCCTGTCATCGTGAGAATAAGAATTAATATGATCATAAAAAATAGTTTGGGTAAACAAATGCTGATCATTAAGTACAAATAAGAAATGTTTAAACGGCCACGATATTGTATTGCATTGGGGATGCTTGTCTTCAGTTTGACGCAGGCAATGGCGCAGGTTGCTATGCCAGACACAGTTTGTGTCGGCACGATCAGGCTTTATCATGTAAATGATCCAACCATTCCTTCTACTTATACATGGAAGATCAATGGAGTAACACAAACTACCACCCAGAATGAAATAAGTATAACCTGGAATACAGCTGGTTTATTTCTCATCACTGTTCAGGAACATTCCGCCAACGGATGTGATGGTGATATAAGATCAGGATCAGTGTATGTTATCCCACAACCTGCAGCTAATGCCGGTCCTGATGCCACTATTTGTTTTGGAACTTCCATTCGGCTTAATGGAAGCGGCGGTACCGTATATCAATGGTCTCCTGCAACTTATCTTTCTGATCCGGGTGTGTCAAATCCGATGGCGAATATACCGGTTGCCGGAATTCATAAATATTATTTAATGGTCAGTTCCGGCAATAGTTGCAAATCCCTGACGGATACAGTTGTTATTACCGTATTGCCACCCGCAAAAGTATTTGCGGGTAACGATACTTCTGTTGCCATTAATCAGCCACTACAATTAAATGCAATTGATATGAACAACAGCGAATTTATAAACTATTCGTGGTCGCCCTCCTTAGGATTGAGTAATCCTTCGATCAATAACCCTGTTAGCATTTTAGACAGGAGCATAACTTATATTGTAGTTGCCAGAACAAGGGATGGATGCGAAGCCCGGGATGATATAAATATTAAAGTATTCCAACAACCGGAATTATATGTTCCAACCGGTTTTACACCCAACGGTGACGGGCTTAATGATGTGCTGAAGGTTATTCCAGCCGGTATCAGGGAATTGAAATACTTCAATATTTATAACCGTTGGGGGGAATTAGTCTTTTCCACCAGCAATCCGGCCATTGGATGGAATGGCGTCTATAAAGGTCAAAAACAGGATGGAGATGTTTTTGTATGGACGGCAGAGGGGATTGATTATAATGGAAATATTATCAAAAGAAAAGGGACAGCCGTACTTATCAGGTAACAGGAATTCTCTCGCGGGCTTCTTCAATGATACCGGGTTAAAGCATAAAAGGGAAATTGAGGAGGTGTCATTCCCCTGTTTACTTACCCTTTTTTATCCGGGAGATAAGCACCTCGCACAGACTGGAAGAAGAATAAGAGTTAAAAGATATGCGAAGCATCCCTCTTTATCTCTTTTTCCTCTGGCCGATTAAAGCACCTCGCACAGTTCGTAGGCAGGTTTCAAGACAACAATATCGGCCAACTCACCTAATTGTCAATTTTATTCGCTTACTGTTATGGGTGCCCAAACTATTACCAGACTGGATAGAGAACAAAAAATAATAATATCCCTGCTGTAGGTGGGGTGAAATTGTAATTGTAAAGGGATTATGAAGGACCTCTGCAAGAGTTAATGGAACTGGTATATCCTTTACCCAGCCTTTTTTATTAAATATACCAACAACGATCTTTATGTCCGGCAATCTTCCCTGACTGATAAAACTGGAATAGGGTTTTGGTATTTCAGCCCTTCCCTGTAAAGAAAAAGAGGTGTTTTCCGGGATGATGATTTTTTCAGAATCACATTCAAATTGTATTCTGGCAAAAGAAGCATAGGATGAATCATAACTGAAACCAACAAACCCGATCGGGGTTGCCAGTGAATCCGTAAAATCCTTTAGTTGATTAATATCAAGTAAATACACTTTTTTCCCCAACAGCGAATCTTCCGCCGGCCAGAAATCGTAATTGGTTCTTCTTTCCCGGTAATAAGAAGGGGAATAAGCCATCTGCCCCGAATAGAACCAGTATTTTGAAGCACGCTGATACGAATCGTTGAAAACAACCGGCAATCCTTTTGTTTTTTCTCTCATTTGCATAGGCCAGTTACTCCAGGAATGATATTTGGATCTTATAAATTTAAGTGGAATGAAATCCACGATCATCGCCACCCGGGCGATTAATGTAAGCAATAAGGTTACGGGCAGCATTTTTAAGAGGAGTAAGGATATTTTTTTTCGCTGGTTTAGAAAATTATGGCCCAGCACAATAAGCGGTACAATGACGGGCGCGGTCCAGTTAGCTTCCACAAAACCCCTGTAAGAACTTAAAAGAAAAAATAAATAAATGCCAATCATGGAGAAAAAAAGAGCTTTTTCGAACCTGTCCTTTGTTTTATATAGGAAGGCAGCGGGAAGTAAAATAAAACCAGCCAGAGGGCCGGGGAGAAAGATTTGCCCAATCAGGTATTCCAGAGTAAAAGCGGGTTTATAAACGGCTGCATTCCTTTCCACCAAATGATATTGGATACTTGGCCAGCCATGTGTGTATTGCCAGTATAAATGAGGTAAAAACCCTATTAAAATGATACAGCCAATTACATAAGTTTTATATTTCTTTAATAAGGATAAATCGGATAAAAGGGTAAAAAATATGATCAGTATACCATGGTACTTGCTGTAAAGCAATAGCAATGAAGCTACACCCAGGAGGATGGTATTTTTCCAGGAAGAAGATTTACAGAATAACCGGTAGGTCCAAAAGAAAAGCGCCGTAAAAAAGATGAGTGGGGTATCAGGCACAGCGAGAAAACCGCCCACCTGTAATACGGCTATAGATAAAACAATTGTATAAAAGAGTCGCTGATTTTTATTGGATAAAAGCTTCTCGATGATCAGTAATGAAAAAAGATTCATCAACACAGCTATGAAACGAACCCCCAGTTCATTATGAAAAAGGAAATAACCAATTTTAATCATCAGGGCTATCATCGGAGGATGGTCAAAATATCCCCAGGCTAAATAATGGCTATAGACCCAATAATAGGCTTCATCATCCTGTAGTTCCGTGTAACGCGACTGCACAAGGGCCAGGATCAGCCAGGTGGAATAAAAAAGCAGCCGGTGATGTTTATGTAAAAAAGTTCTCAAATTGTAAACTTGATGTTCATCAAATTAAATTCTGATTAACCAATACTCCTTTAATTCCTGGTCGCGGGTATTGTGATTGAAAAATTTCCATGTTATCCTGCTGACCGGATAGCCACGAAAAGACATGATATACACATAGGGAACCGTTACCCGTTTTGCGTCATCACGTGAAAGATACAGGAAGTGGATTCCGGAAAAGGATTTCGTTTGCATATCTGCTTCCGTTAAATTAACGAGTGGTTCATTCAAATAGAACCCAAGATCCGTCTGTGACCGTTCCGTGTATTGCAAGACCGGTTCCCCGGGATAGTTTTTATTGATGTAAAACGCGGCTTCACTTCCGGCCTGGTATTTTAGTAAAGCGGGATAAAAAATAATATTAAGAAACAGGTTCAGTAAAATGGCGGTTCCGGCAGTAGCCTGGCAAATTTTTAATAAAACCCTGTCTTGTTTGTACCGGAAGATCTGGAAATATAAAATCATGCAGGCGATAAGGATCAGCACCCACCCTATCCATCCTGCCGGGTAAAAATATAACTGTATAAATGTCCCCAAAAGTAATAGCACTGCCATCAAAATACCCTGGATCCAGGTGTTTATTTTAATCGTTTTAACAGAAGTGATTGATAAAATGTAATGAGCCAGCAGGATGGAAAAAAAGGGGAAAATTATATTCGTATAATGAGGTAATTGAAACTTAGAAAGACTGAACAGCAAAAAAGTGATCAGGGCCCCGCTAATAGTAAACCACTCGCTAACGGCATCAGGATCATTTTTTTTGAATATACTTTTTATTTTCCGGAACAGGGCTGCATACAACAAAACAGACCAGGGTAAAAAAGCCCATAATAAGGTGTGAAAAAAGAACAACAGGTCCCCCTTCCCCCGGATAGGGCCGGTATTTGTAAACCGGCCAAACTGGCTGTCCCAAAGAAAAAATTTTAAACCCGATACATTCGTGTGTCCATATACAACCTTTTCCGGGTGTTGATCAAACTGGTACCAGAGACAATACAGCTCAGGTAGAATAAAAAGAGAGATGAACACTAAAGCAATAAACCAACGTATATGAAACAGTTGGCGCCACTTTTTTTCAAGCAGCAGACCACCGGCTATTGCCCCACCAATAGGGATCAATGCAAAAACCCCTTTTGTCATCACAGCGGCCGCGGCAAACAAAGACCCTGCTACCAGGTGTTTTATAATGGTGCGATCAATAATTTTATGAAAATGATAAACACTGGCTATGACCAGGCCGGTCAGAAAAGGCTCGGCCCTTACATCATTATTTGAAATAATAATGTGTTCAGCGGTTAAAAGAATAATGGCTGACCATATCGCCACTTCTTTATTGTACAGATCCTTTGCAAGCAAATACGTGTACCGCGCGCCCATCATTAAAAAAAGAATAGCCGGTAACTTATATGACCAGGCATGAAAGCCGAATAGTTTAAAGGAGACGGCGGTTACCCAAAAGGGGAAATGAGGTTTATCGAGCCAGTCATTTCCATCCGTAAATAACTCAATGAAATTGTTGCGCTGGGCCATCGTTTTGGCAATGGACGCATATAAAGCGCTATCTGGCCAGAGAATAGTAATGAATAAACCTGTGAAATTCAGGAGTACTGCAAAAACTAAAAGAAGGCTTACCCAATTGATGGTCCGATAACTTTCCTGCCTGTTTATATTGAGAATTTTAGCCAAAAAATTAAAAAAGAAAGGTTTCAGATTAATCTTACCTGCTTATTCCCGGCTTCTTTTTTCACAATAAAATATCAGGGAAAAGCAGATCGTCTGAACTAAAATAACCCATTTCAGACTCATCCCGGGAGTACAAAAATCCGCTAAATTATTTCTTCAGAAATCTATTGTTTTTAGGAGCTAATACAATATTAAAATTTATAATAGGAAATTTCAAATTTCTTTTATATTTACGCCTTCTTAAAAAAGACGCTAACCAAATTTATTATCAGGACTAACAAGTTTATGAAGAACACCATCTTTCTTCTTGCTGTCATTTTATTGACCCTATCATGCCGGAAATTTGACAAACCGGGTAAAATGAGCGAAGCCGGGATCGTATTAACTTTTGATGATGACTATGTGGACAATTGGTACAAATACCTTCCTGTATTGGATTCCATGAATGTTAAAGCGACTTTTTATGTTTGCAGGTACTACAAACTCACACCGGCAGAGATACACAAACTAAAGATCATTGAAGCACATGGAAATGAGATCGCCTTTCATACAGCCAATCATTTGAACACACTCCAATATATGAAAGAACATGGCTACGATCAATTCCTCAACCTGGAGATCAATAATGAGCTTACTAAAATGAGGCAGGATGGTTTTAATCCCGTTTCATTTGCATATCCCTTTGGGGCGCATACCTCCGGGACGGACAACTTATTATTACATTATTTTAAAAGCGTCAGGGCACTGAACGGCACGGAGAACTATGCAAAAAGTCTTACCAAATACGATGATGGCGAGGTTTTTTATGCTATGGAAATGGACATTAATAGTAAGAGAAAAGAAAGTGTTTATGATGAGCTGCTAAATTCAGCTAAAGTGCATAGTAATTGTTTGGTTCTTGTGGGTCATAAAATTGAAGACGGCGATACAAAAATGAAAGTTTCCTTAAAACGGTTGAAGCGTATTATCAATAAAGCAAAAGAATTAAATCTTAGATTCTATACGGTATCCGAGATCTCCAGGAAATAGATGATGCTGACCCGGCTCCTGACCTTTTACAATATATAGGGGAGCAATTGCCTCTCCCACATTCGCTATATCACATAGGGTTATAATTTAGAAAACGCACAAGAATAATTTATTCTAAATAGGTCTTCGCAAGGGCAAACAATAAACTGGCCCAGGTTGGCTGGTTCTTCCTAAAAGCGGGGACCTTGTATTTGGCAGCGGATTGGCCAATGTGCCTTTCTTATATGGCGGCAATGACCAAATGTTTACAACAGACATATTGGGGATCGTTAATTTTAAAAGAATAATTGAGGCCAATCGTTGGTAGCAGATACCATGCAAGGCTGCAAAGCATATGAAAAAGGTATCCTCAGTAATTTAACTATCTGCCAAAATGCGCGGGGCATCAATAACGTAGGTTTTCGTAAGTTGCACTCTCTAAAACACTCTACCCGTTGAATGAACAAGAGCTGATACAGGGCCTCCGTAACGGGGATCAGGCTGCCTTTAAATTTTTGGTAGATAATTACCAGGACCGGGTGTTCAATACAGCTATCGGTATTGTGCAAAATGCCGAAGATGCGGAGGATGTATCGCAGGAGGTCTTTATCCAGGTATTCCGTTCGATTCATTCGTTTAAGGAAGAATCCAAATTATCAACCTGGATATACCGGATCACCACTACCCGCTCATTGGATCTTTTACGGAGCCGTAAAAGTAAAAAACGGTTTGGGTTCCTGCAGCGCCTGTTTGGTGACGGGAATGAACCCTTGTTTGAACTACCCGATTTTAACCACCCAGGGGTGGCGCTTGACCGGAAGGAAAATGCCGCCCGCTTATTCAAAGCCATTAGCCAACTGCCTGAGAACCAGAAAACAGCCTTTACGTTGCATAAGCTGGAAGACCTTAGTTACCAGGAAATAAGCGATGTCATGAAGACCTCCGTAGCCGCGGTGGAATCGCTGATGCACAGGGCCAAACAAAACCTGCGTAAAATGCTGGAAAAAGATAGGGGATGAGTAATTTGGGTTCGAAGGTTTTTGGTGCTGTTAACGTCAAAACCTATGTATTATGAATAAAGAAAGAAATAGTAAAGTAGAAGAGATCCTGGGCAGTCTGGATGGGGTTAAACGTGCCAGCATGCCTGCTTTCTTTTATACCCGGTTAAAAGCCAGGATGGAAACCCCGGCTCCCCAACGACCCTGGATGCTCCGCCCTGTTTATGCACTGGCTGCACTCGTCGTGGTGCTTCTGATCAATGCGGCGGTTATCCTGAAAGAGGATCATTCAAATGATAATAATACAGTGGCTGCTACTACTGATACGGATACGCTGCAATCTATTGCTGCAGAATACAGCCTGAATGATAACAATGCGGTCCTTTTCGAGATGAACCAGGATAAATAGATTCCGCATAGGTCGGGATCTCAACTGCACTGAAAATTTAATGACGAAATTAATCTGGCTAACCCATTTAATATAAATACATGAAAAGCTCCACGAATAGAATTCTCACCATTGCTGTTATCCTGCTGTTGTTAACAAACATTACACTGGTCCTGTTCATGGTGAAAGGAAGAAATCATCACGAAGGCAAGGGACCTGGCGGTAAAGGCGATCCCTTTCAAATGATGGTAAAAGAACTGAATATGACCGAGCAACAACAAAAAGATTACAAGCAATTAAAAGAGGATCATTTTACAGCCATCAAACCTTTATTTGATTCCGTGCGTGCTGCCAAAACAGCTTTCTTTTCCCTGATTAAAGAAAAGGATGTAAGCGACAGTACGATGAATTATTACTCCAGCCGCATTTCGGAAAAGCAGGCCATTGTCGATAAACTAATATTCGATCATTTCC
>JADGPW010000226.1 GCA_017882265.1 Chitinophagaceae bacterium
TCAACTAAATAAATATTCAACATCTTCCCGGGTAAGGGATTTGACGAATGTTACATCATCGGCAATAAGCTCTTTTGCCAGGGCCCGTTTCTTTTCCTGTAGTTGCAGGATCTTGTCTTCAATAGTGTCTTTACAGATCATCCGATAGGCAAAAATATTTTTTGTCTGGCCGATCCTATGTGTACGGTCAATGGCCTGTTGTTCAACAGCAGGGTTCCACCAGGGGTCAACGATATATACATAATCCGCAGCCGTCAGGTTTAATCCCACTCCCCCGGCTTTTAAAGAAATAAGAAATACTCTTTTTGTTTCATCATTCTGAAAACTCTGGATGGCCTTCTCCCGGTCGGGGGCCGAGGTGCTGCCATCAAAGTATTCATATTCCACATTTAACTCTTCCAGCTTAGCCCTGATCAGCGCCAGCATCCCCAGGAATTGCGAAAAGATCAGCGCTTTATGATTGCCTATATTTTCGGTGATCTCCCTTGCCAGTTCATCAAGCTTGATAGAATGATTCTCAAATTTTTCTGGTTCATTTAATATGGCGGGAGAATCACAGATCTGCCGCAGCTTCATCAACCCCTGCAAAATAGTAAGTTGTGATTTTTGAATACCCTGAGTTTCGATGGTGCCGAGTATCTGGTTGCGGAAATCATTCCTGTAAGCATCGTAAATGTTCCGTTGCTGTTCCTCCATTTCGCAAAACAGGATCATCTCCTGTTTCTCCGGGAGATCCTTTGCTACTTGTTCTTTTGTCCTTCGGAGAATAAAGGGGTAAAGTATCTTTTTAAGATGCTCTTTTCTTTCCTGTTCGCCGAATTTATCAATAGGTATGGCAAACTCCTGGCGGAAGAATTCCATCGTACCCAGCATACCAGGATTCAGGAAATTCATTTGCGCGAAGATGTCAAAAGTATTATTCTGCAAGGGCGTTCCGCTCATACACAGGCGGTTCTTTGCATTGAGTAAGCAGGCCGCTTTGGTCACTTTACTCGATGGGTTTTTAATGGCCTGCGATTCATCCAGTATCACATAATCAAAATCAACGCTCATCATCAGTTTAATATCGCTACGTAAAGTTCCATACGTGGTGATGGTAATATCGTGATCAACCAGTTCTTCTTTTGATCTTGTTCTTAGTCCGCCATGGTGAATGCGGTAGGTTAATTTAGGTGTGAATTTCTTTATTTCATTTTCCCAGTTATAGATCAGGGTTGTCGGGCAAACCACCAATGCTTTTAACTGACCGTATTCCTTCCTGAAATATTCAAGAAAAGACAGGGCCTGAACGGTTTTACCCAAACCCATATCATCGGCAAGTATGCCGCCCCATCTAATGTCTTTAAGATAATTCAGCCATTGATAGCCCGCCACCTGGTAGGGCCGGAGTATCATTTTTAAGTTATAAGAAGGTTCGATCTCTTTGATCTTATTGAACTCCTTAAGTTTCTCATATTTTTCTTCCAGTCTCACCACGAGTTCCTCTTCATCACGGGTCTCATAGAGTTCATCTATCACGCTTAAATGATACCGGGATAATTTCAACGAATCGGTCTTTCCTTCCCCTACCCGGAAAAGCAAGGAATACTTCTTCAACCATTCTTCAGGTAAAATACCCAGGGTGCCATCGTTCAGGTGAACAAACTGTTGTTTATTGGCCAGCGCACGCTTTACTTCGGCCACTGTTACTTTCTGATCGCCAAAAATAATATCCACTTTTGCATCAAACCAATCGGTGTTACTGCTGATGAAGATCTTTGTTTGTGGTTTGGCAGTGTTAAATCGGAAATTCTTTAAGGCTTCAAAACCAAATACCGGTGTTTTCATATCCTTCATCGCATCCACAAACAAAAAGAACCAGTTGTTCCGGAGCACATCTGTTCCTTTCAGCGCCAGCGATGCCGAGTCCTCATTGTAAACAAAATTGGAATGCAGGTTCTGCAATTTTTGAATAAACGCGTTTTCTGCCTGGCGGTTACGGTGTATGATAAGCACTTTGTCTCCCAGTGGTACTACCATTTCATCCCTGTCTTTTGTTCTTGTTTCATAGCCTTTGTAAGAAAAAGAAGGCTGAAAAACAAGGTAATCGCCTTTTTCCTGTAAAAACAATTTTACATCCGGGTTGCCATCTTTTATTTCCTGGACCAGCGATTTGTCAAAATCCACTTTATGCTCTTTGGTCAGGGGCAGGATGAATTGGTTCAGGGTTTTGATCCAGTCCTCCGGGACTATGCTCATTTTCCCGGTGGGCAGGAATTTTTCAATCAAATGAATTACTTCGTTGTTCTTCCAAAGGTATACCTGGTGATTATATAAAAAGAAAAGCGGGCTGGTGCTTTCATTATCACCCAGGTCATATTCCATCCCATCTGCTTTCACCCGGCAGTGGATGGAATAATGCGAATTCTTTTTTATAATAAAATGGGGACTGGCTTCAATAGGCTGAAGCTGCACCTGTTCAAGGTTATTCGTTTTAAAAGCTTTTTTAGCAGGCAACAGGAATACCAATGATTGATCGTTGGATTCCGCGAATATTTTTTTCAGTTTCGGCAACAGGTATTCGGCCATCAGCTCTTTGGTTTCATCGGGCAGATCGTCTTCTTCCTGGTGAATGATGTTTTCCCAAATGCCGGAGAAAGGAGAGTTGCGGCTGATATATTTATTGATCTCCGGTTCCTGCACTTTTCGAAGCAATGTCAGCAAATCTTTGTCTCCTTCCGATAACTGATCCGTATTTACATAACGACTGATATCCAGTTTTTCGGTTTTACCAGCAAAAGCATCATTGGTATCTGTGGGCTCCCCGATCACCACGTCCACTACAAACTGAGGATAATTTTTTTTGCTGAAATTGAATACAATACCCAGCCGTTGCAAGGGCCGGGCGACTTCCTCTTCCTGGATATCCGCTTCCACCTGTACCTGCTGAGGAATAATAACCTGCCTGGCGGGCACAGCAGCAACCGCTACTCTTTTTATATTGTTATCCAATACCCTCAAAAAGGGTTTGCCTTCTTTATAGGCAAATTCGAATTTGCCTTTCAGATCATCCTTCAATGAATAGCCATAGGCTTCGAGTAATTTATTTTTTTCCTTATCCCAGTTACGGATACTGTCGAAATACCCGGAACCCTGGGTGTTCAGCAATTGTAGAAAGACTATTATTTTAGGCAGGCACAAAGGATGTTCTTCGTCTTCGTATTCACAACTGGTATCAAAATTTCTTTCCTCATTTTTCCTTATAATGACTTTGTACACCTGCCCCTCCAGGTTTACGGAAGCCTTTACCGTTTCGTGTTGGGCGAATTCAATAGTGGCTTTATGAGCCTGCAGAAATTTTTCGGCTTTTTCAAATACTTCAGGAGACGAAAGCATTCTTAGCGTTTTTAGTTCTATTGCTTTCATTTTGGCGACCGTATGACGCTGGTCATATTTCACTTCCTCCGTCTGCAGGTGGCCCCTGTCGATCATTTCCTGCAGCTGGAACAAGGCGGCGGCCTCATGACGACAAATATCACCCAGGTTATAAGGGCAACCGCAACGGAGCGATGTGGATTTAGGGTCCTTGAATTTCTGGATATAAACCTTGTAGTACGTGGAGTAACTATCGTCTTTTACCCTGAACACGGCGGAGCCAAACAGATCATCATATTCCACCAGTTCTACAAAACCAATTGCATGAATCTTTTTGCCCCTCCGGATCACTTCATCCGTTCCATGGGTATAAATATACTTGATAAGGTGCGGTAACGCCATTCGATCAGTTTTTCAGTCTGCAGTCATCAGTCGGCTGCCGACTGCCGACTGCCGGCTGTGGACTGCTTACTGAATTGGGCAATCGGCAAATGTAAAAGAATGTAGAGTGGATTTCCTTGTAAAAAAGGCTAAATAAAAAATATTTTTTATACGCAGGACAAGAACGAAAAATGAATTATCTTAGTAGGTTTTTTATTTCGCTACAAGCATCCCGTTAGTATAGACCGGTAGCACACCCGCCACATCATTGGTAAGACAATACCTGATGTCTTCTATCAACCCGAATCTATCTACCAAACGATGATAATGTGTCCATTTTGGCGCAAAGGAGACCAAATCATTTTTATGTTTTGCATACATTGTTTCCGCCATCAGTGAGCTGTCGCAATGAATGGTGAATTGTTTTTTCAGACGCTGTATGACGGCGCCGGCAAACAAGGTATCTTCCAGGTTGAAGCGGTCCTTCCAGCCGGCACAGCCAAGGATCACATTCTTTTTTTCTGCAATTAAAAAATCAACTACCCTTGAAAGATTGGGAAATGAACCGGAGATAATGGTATCTGCATTTTTATCCAATGCCATTTGGAGTAACCTGGTCCCGTTGGTAGTTGTGAGGACCAATGTTTTATTTTCAATAAAGGAACGGGTATATTCCAACGGGGAATTTCCATGCTGTAATCCTTCCGCAATTTGTCCATCTCTTTCCCCCGCAGCAATGCCACCGATATTCTTACTGATCTCAATGGCTTTAGGAACCGAGTCAACGGGTATTACACATCTGGCGCCATTATATAAAGCTGATGCAATGGTAGAAGTGGCCCGGAACACATCAATAATGACAACCACACTGTTACTCAGATCATATAAATGTAAAAGCGCAGGAGAGAGAGATGTATGTAAAGTGGGTTTATTGTTCATGATCGGTCAAACGGCAAAAATAAGGAACGGCTAAGAGATAAAGATTAAAAAGAGAGAAAGAGTGGTATTTATCATGGTGAAGGATCCTGGCTCTTTATCCCTTTTATTTTTCTCTTTGTCTTGTAGTCTTATACAAAGTCATTTTATGAGCAACTTTTTCCATTTCCCGCTTTCAGCGTATTCCTTGATAATATTATTCCGTAACTCCAACAGGCGTTTGAGGTATTGCGTAAAATAAAGATTGTTGAACCATTGGCCCAGTACACCAAATGGTGATTCAAAATGAAAAAGATTGATCAATATGGTTCCATTATCACAGGGTTTGAAATAATGCTCATGTTTCATCATCTTAAAATCACCCTCCACCTGTTCATCCGTGAATTGCTCGGGCCGCTTCATGGCTGTGATCTTCACCCTAAGTAAGCGGGTTTTAAAAAGATGTCTTGCTTTCCAGGTTACTGTATCTTCTTTTTCAATCAATCCAAACCGCGTTCCGGCTACCGCCTCTTCCTGGTACGCCTGCATGGATTGTTTGTGAAGATCAATGTTCCGGCTGAGATCAAAGACCACCTCTACAGGCGCTGCAATAAATGTGGTAAGGTGAATGGTTGGCATTGGAAATGTAAAATAGAGAATTTAAATTCTAATTGTAATAGCGCTTCTGGATTATACGCATTTTACATTCTGCTGAATCATTCTTTAGTGGGGGGCGCCCTATAGACTAAATTATTTGCCGGGAAGTCGGGAAGACGGGAAGGAACGTTCCCTTCCCGTCTTCCCGACTTCCCGGCCATACTATATAGGACTATCTAAATGTTCAACTAAACGGAATCTTTGAAACTTTTGCCTGGAGGAGTTTATCCCGGACCTTGATGTAAATATCCATTCCCATATTGGAATAGGCTGTTCGCACATATCCCATACCAATGGCTTTACGGAGACTTGGTGATTGAGTCCCCGAAGTAACCACGCCGATCGAATCCCCGCTAAAATCCTTTATTTCGTACCCGTGTCTTGGTATCCCCTTTTCGATCATTTCAAAACCAACCAGTTTTCTGGGCAGTCCTTCCTCTTTTTGCCGGGCAAAAAATTCTTTTGATGTAAATTCTTTGTTGAATTTAGTGATCCAACCCAGCCCTGCTTCCAATGGTGAGGTAGTGTCATCAATATCATTTCCATATAAACAATAGCCCATTTCCAAACGAAGTGTGTCTCTTGCACCCAGGCCCACTGGTTTTAAGCCCTGTGGCGTACCCACTTTAAAAATGGCGTCCCAGATAATATCGGCCGCGTTATCCTTATTTTCAAAATAGATCTCAACACCACCGGCCCCGGTGTAACCCGTTGCACTTACCAATACATTGTCCACCCCGGCGAATTTGCCTTTCCCAAACGTATAATATTTCAGGTTCAGGATATCCATATCGGTCAATGGTTGCAGGATCCTGGTAGCATTTGGGCCCTGTATCGCCAGCAGGCAGGTTTTGTCGGAAATATTGTGCATTTCCACATTATGGGTATCGTGTTTTTTTATCCAGTTCCAGTCTTTTTCAATGTTTGAGGCATTGACCACCAGCATATATACATTGTTCTCTTCGATACAGTATACCAGCAGGTCGTCTACGATACCACCTTCTTCATTGGGAAGGCAACTATACTGGGCCTGGCCGGGTATTAATTTGGCAGCATCATTGGTTGTAACTCTTTGAATGAGATCAAGGGCTTTTTTCCCTTTTAAAATAAATTCCCCCATATGACTTACATCAAACACACCTGCATTTTTTCTCACACTCATATGTTCATCATTGATCCCTGTGTAAGAAATGGGCATATTATATCCTGCAAATTCCGCCATCCGGGCACCCAAGACAAGATGTTTATCCGTAAAAGGGGTGTTCTTCATGTATAGGTTTTATTTGATCCTGATCGTACAGGGCTTGTTAGATGAGCGAGCGCAAAGGTAACCAAAATCATTTTTTGATGCGGCCCATTCTTAAATGGATCGGGAAGCTTATTCTTTTTCGACTCTGTTTTTCGGGGGAATCCGCTTCATTCCAGTAAGGTCGTATCTGTTTGATCAATTCATCCACAGGGTTAAACTGGTTAGTTTTGATGAATTTTTGCAAGGCCGACCAGGTATTCAGGTAACCCTCCAGGTCTTCCAGGCTCCAGTCATAATGGATCACAAATTCCGGGCATTGAATTTCCTCAAAAGGGAAAGGCAGGGTTGCGTAGTTTTCATCCACATATCTTCTTTCATCATCCCAGTATTCACCAAGTGTTATAGAATAATGCTGATGAATCAGTCTGTCAATTTCCTCGGAAATGCCTGATCGGGTATACATCCAGACGGCGATCCATCCCTCTGGCTTTGCCACCCTCTTTACTTCCGCATAGAATTTATTAAACTGTAACCAATGCAATGCCTGGGAGACGGTGACAAGGTCAAAGCTATTATCCGCAAAATTGGTCTGCTCGGCCGGTTGAAGAGAATAATAAATATTTTCAGCCGTATGGGCATTGGCCAATTGACTGGAACTGATATCAGTGGCCATCACTTTTTCAAAATATTTTGCCAGTTCTTTGGCGGTTTGCCCATTACCGGTGGCACAATCCCATGCCGTCTTTTTCTCTCTTACATGTTGTAAAATAAATTCAAATAATTCCTGAGGATACTCAGGGCGGTATTTTGCATATAGCGAAGCCTGTCTTGAAAAATTATCTTTCACCCGGCAAAGGTATAATAGAAAAGCCCCATCCGTTTGAAACGAGA
>JADGPW010000227.1 GCA_017882265.1 Chitinophagaceae bacterium
ATGATACTATCATAAATCAGAAAGTATGAAACCACCCTATGAAATAACAAGTGAGATGTTGAGATTGACATCGTCTATTTCAGAAAAGATAGGCGAAGTTAAATCGGCAAAGCTAATTAAACCACCTACTGAATTACGAAAGCGAAACAGAATAAAGTCTATTCAATCATCCCTTGAAATTGAAGGAAATACACTGACTATTGAGCAAATTACCGATTTGATTAATAACAAAAGAGTGCTTGCTCCTCAAAAAGACATCATTGAAGTAAAGAATGCTATCGAACTATATTCTAAGCTTAATGAATTTAATGCTTATGAATTAGATTCTTTATGTCGTGCTCATGGAATATTAATGAATACGTTAATAGAAAATGCCGGACAATTCCGAAGGACAGCAGTTGGGATTATAAAAGGAAATAACATCACACATGTAGCACCTCCGGGAGATATCGTTTTTACGTTAATGAAAGATTTGTTTGATTACTTAAAAAACGACAAAGATATATTGTTAATAAAAAGTTGTGTGTTTCATTATGAATTTGAATTTATTCATCCATTTAGTGATGGAAATGGAAGAATGGGACGATTGTGGCAAACAGTGATATTAAAAGATTATTCTCCGGTTTTTGAATACTTGTCGATTGAATCACTAATTAAAGAACGTCAGCAAGATTATTATGAAATTCTTGGAAGATCAGATAATCAGGAAAATTCTACGGGATTTATTGAATTCATGCTTGAAATTATCAATATTGCCCTAGAAGATTTATTGAAAACCCAAAACCATACAATAACAAGTACTGATAGAATAAGTATTTTCAAGAATTTTATTGGGAGCGAATTATTTACAAGACAAGATTATTTAAGACATAATAAAGAAATCTCGACTGCTACAGCTAGTAGAGATTTAAAAGAAGCTGTCGAAAACGAAATAATTGAAAAAACCGGAGAAAAACGTTTGACAAAGTATAGATATAAAAACTAAACATAACTCAAGCCTGGTCATTGGCTGGCTGACGTGCATTTCGGCAGTTTTGCTCCCGCATTCACCTTGTCGCAGGGCGACAGTGAACGCTCCCCTGCCTTCGGCAGGCAGGTGCAAACCGCCAAATGCCCATAGCCTCGGTCGTTAGGGGCAATGCTAGCAGACCGAATAAACGACAATACAAACTTGACAGACATTAATTAACCATTCTTATATTTGAAATATAAATAACAATTAAACAAACAATGACAATGAAAAAAATAATTCTACTTTCGACAGTTCTTTTATGCTTCAAATTTGGTAATGCTCAAACTAAGATTGACACCTTGGATTCGAATAAACCGATGAAAATATCAAAGGTCATTAAAACACTTGATTTGAAAACCGAACTAGACTTAATAACATTCAATAAAATCCTGAAAAAGGAATTTAATTCAGTAATTAATAGTAGCGGAAAAACTACTATCGGTAATTATGCTTCAGCAGATGTTAAAGATGGATATGTGGCCTTCAATGCCACGAAAAATTTTACTAATGGAGACATGCTTTCAATTAATGTTAATGGAGGAATAACAGATGGGTTCTTTGCTATTTTTAATCAAACAAAAATCAATAGTAATGTTGGATTAGATGTGAAATATAATGTTAGATTAAAGTCATCATCTCTTTCTTATTTTGAAAGTCAACTACAAAAATTCAATAAAATATTAAGTAATTCCGATGCGGAATATAATATGAGTAGAACCATGCATAGACATGATTCAATTCTGCTGCAAAGCAAACTTAATCTGTTTGCAGCAGAAATAAACAATATTAAATCTCGATTGAAAGAAACTAATCTGAATGCAGAACAAATGGCAAACCTTGAATATCAAATTGCATTTAAAAACTTGCAACAAGACTCTCTACAACTTAAACAAGCAACCTTCATTTCTGAAAATGAAGCGGCAAAAGAAGGTAGCAATAAAAAGAAAAACGACAAGAATGCTGCTGTTTCAAACTTTGAATACACAGGAATTATGTTTCAATGGCTGAGTTTTGGAGGTGGCTTTCAAAATAATAACTTTAATCAATTCAAACCTAATTTTTCAACACTTGATAGTCAAATTGTAAAACAAAACAACGTAGTATGGAATATTGCAATTGAATATAATTTTTATAAGTGGAGTAGTCTTGCCCATAATCCAACCTATTATTTGCTTGTAGGAGTTAAAGGTAGCATTGATGATAATTTCTCTGACTTATCAAAAGTTGGGTTGAATGATACTCATTTATATGGAGATTCGATAAATCAGAGAACTACTACCAAAAGTTTTACTGCATATAAAGGAGATTATAAAACAAATCTACTTAGTGCAAAAATCTATGCAGACTATTATAGATTCTTCTTTAAAAATAGTGCAGCGTTTCATATTTACCCTGAAGTGAATTTCAAACAAAATGATAACCCACTTTACAATATTGGTGTTGGGCTACTTTATTCATTCAACGATGCAAAAGACAAAGAGAATAAAGCAAAACTACTTGCAGAACTTTATTTCAAGTTAAGTGATTTGTCAAACATTGGTAAATCTGATCTTTCAATATTGCAACGAAATGAATTAGGTTTACGTTTATCAATTCCAGTGTCATTTTTTAACTTTTAAATAAATTAATATGTCACCAATTAAAATTTCTAATGATCATTCCATTTGTCGTGCTTACTGCACTGATTGTGAAAGGTATGTCGGTCCAACAAGACAATTAGAGGCTGATGCACAAGCTGATGCACAAGCACACAAAAGAGAAATAGATCACGAAGACTGTAACGTTGAAATTGAGGTTACTCAAAGTCATTAGACAGACATGGAATTGCAAGAAAAGCACAGCCACCAACATATAGGGCTTCATGTGGTCGGCACGACCCAGCATGAAGCCACGGTTACACTACATCTCTGCACTGCTGCCGGATAACGAGCGTTAAAATAAATATTGGTAATCTATTGAGTTAGCGGAGAGTTTTGCGGAAGTTTCTGATAACCGAATGCGGGACGAGAGAAGTCTTTTTAAGCCAATGTATCTTCAAAACTTTAAAATGGCGGTATAAAAAAACTTACAAGAAATATCTTTATAGTCCAAGTTTGCACATATTGAATAGTTCAAGTTTAGCGAAGCGTAACTTGGACCTGCCTGCCGCCGGCAAGCTGGAGACAAAAGAAGTTTATAACTTCAATGATATAAAACAGTTACAAACTGTACGGGTTATCAGCACAAGTCCCCGCTTCGCTCAGACTCGCGCTATGCAGGGCAAATATATGAATTATTGACATTTAATTGCTTATTAAACAGAAAAATCGTCATTAAATTAGTCCATTGTATTTTAATATGCAAGTCAGTGAGCTGTTTTTAGCGCGAAAATAATCAAATAAATTAATCCCTAACACAACGGACAGAAAAACCATAACTCTTTGAAAGGTCGAACCTGCCCAGAGTGTAGTAAAGGTAGTACAAGAGCCTGTACCAGGCATCGGTGGTATCGCCCTCGGTAGAACTCCACCAGTATCCGTAGTGCCGAATGAAGTAGAATGTACCACTGAAGTCGTGTAAACCACCCGGCAGAGCTGTAAAACCAGTACTGTTATTTTTTGTTAAATCATTGCCGATAGCACCTGTGTAAGAATAGCAATACCAGTCGGTAGCAGCAGCTAAGGATTTGCCTATTTTGTTATCGGTAGTTGTGCCATCGTAATTATATTCATTGGCTATCAGGTAGTTTTCGAGTGTTGTCCATTCAGCATCGTTAGGCACATGCCAGCCCACAGGAACTATGTTGCGGCTATCGGCTACAGCGTACCACGTATAAAGTCTTCCGTATTTGGCAACCATGCTCTCATCGCCATTATACGCCCACTGGTAGTTGGGGGCACTTTCAGCACTTATGTCTAAAGTTGTTGGTGTGGTAGTTCCTATTGCTTCGCCAGTGCGGTAGCGGGTAGTTTTCAGATTTTCCACCATCCAAGTCTGTGTGCCAATAGTAACAACCGAATAGTTGTTTAAATCGGCATCCTGACAAGTAACAAAGTCAAAATTAATGGTTTTATTATCTGTTGGCACATCGGTAACGATGGTACTGTAATTGCCGGAAATTCCTTTGTAAAGCAATTGGTCGCCAATAGCATAAGTCATTGTAGTTGTACCGAGGGCGGAACTTTTGCTTTTTTGTGGGGCGGAAGTTGCCGGTTTTACAGTACCACTGTAAGTTATTTCCGGTTTTCTCACTGTACCGGTTTGATTTATCATTTTGGCAGTGTATGTATATCCGTTTCCAACTACCTGAATGGCATAAGCCCCTTTTGGTAAAGATAGTTGAAACGAATTTACACCTGTTTGCAAATTTTCAGTTATTCCGGCTATTTTTCTGCCGTCTATGCTAAAGGCATTGAGTTGAGTCCTGCCTGCTTGTTTTGCAAAAAAGGATACAGTGGATTTTCCTTCCACAGAGTTAGGATAAACACGAATAGTTTCATCATCTGCATTCAGCTGTTCAACAGCATTTGGTGCATCATTCAAATTCAAAACGTTTCCTGTTGGTACTGTTACCGTAGTACCTTTTGTGAGATTTTGAACAATTACGCTGCCTACCGTTGTGCTTGCTCCTGTACCGGTAAAGGTAATAGTGTAATCTAATGCATAAGTTTTTAATGTTACAAATAGCATTAAAAATAGGAACGTTACAACAGAAAGAAAAAGATAAATTTTTGTTTTCATGATTGCCAAATTTAAAGGTTAATACTTATTTATATTATAGTTTAAACTCAGATTTTATTTATTCACCAACTTTCTTTCTGTTATTCCTTTGTCGGTTATAATCTTAACAATATATATACCTTGGGGTAGATTATTTACTGTTATAGTTTCATTGCTAGTGACTTGTTTTGTTAGCAACACTTTGCCATTTAAATCTGTAAGTCTAATTTCACTTGTTCCTTCAATGCCTTTTATTCTGAATCCATCGGTTACAGGATTTGGAGAGATACTAATACTTTCATTGGTTAGTGTTGGTACAGCAGTAGTCATTTCTACTATATTGGTAAAATCTTTCCATTGATAAGCTGCCTGATATAAACTTTTTGAACCTATTGGTACATAAAGTATGCAAGTAGTATTATTCACATTATAGAATACAGAGTATGATGCACTTATATTCACAGGTACTGTGGAATATGCATAAATTGAAGTCAACCCACTGCAATATTCAAATGCATAACTCCCTATCGATGAAACTGACGAAGGTATTGTAACACTGCTCAATCCGGTACAATTCCCAAAAGCATCGCTCCCTATCGATGAAACAGATGAGGGTATTGTATAACTGCCGGTTTTACCACCCGGATACTCAATCAGGTTAATTTGATTTTTATCGAACAAAACCCCGTTTATGCCGGAGTAATTTTGATTCGTAGTTTCTACATTTATTGAAGTCAACCCACTGCAACCCCAAAATGCATAACTTCCTATAGTTGTAACTGACGAAGGGATTGTAACGCTCGTCAAACCACTGCATGAATCAAATGCATCATCTCCTATAGATGTAACTGACGAAGGTATTGTAACGCTCGTTAAACCACTGCAAGAATAAAATGCAGAGATTCCTATAGTTGTAACTGACGAAGGTATGCTAATACTGGTCAACCCACTGCAACGCCAAAATGCATAACTTCCTATCGATGTAACTGACGAAGGTATTGTAACACTCGTCAACCCACTGCAAGCTTCAAATGCACTACTTCCTATAGTTGTAACTGACGAAGGTATTGTATAATAACTGACAGTTTTACCACCCGGATACTGAATCAGGTTAATTTGATTTTTATCGAACAAAACCCCGTTTATGCTGGAGTAATTTTGATTCGTAGTTTCTACATTTATTGAAGTCAACCCACTGCATGCCTCAAATGCATAATCTCCTATAGTTGTAACTGACGAAGGTATTGTAATGCTCGTCAAACCACTGCAAGTTGCAAATGCAACATATCCTATAGAGGTAACTGACGAAGGTATTGTATAACTGTCGGTTTTACCACCCGGATACTGAATCAGGTTAATTTGATTTTTATCGAACAAAACCCCGTTTATGCCGGAGTAATTTTGATTCGTAGTTTCTACATTTATTGAAGTCAACCCATTGCAGAAAAAAAATGCCTGACTTCCTATTGATGTAACTGACGAGGGAATTGTAACGCTCGTCAACCCACTGCATTCTCCAAATGCATAAATTCCTATCAAGTAAACTGACGAAGGTATTGTAACGCTCGTCAAACCACTACAACCCATAAATGCAGCTTCTCCTATCGATGTAACTGACGAAGGTATTGTAACGCTCGTTAAACCACTGCAATATTCAAATGCACCATGTCCTATAGATGTAACTGACGAAGGTATGATGATAGACTTTAAACTTGCTTTTCCTTCCCCGGTGTTCGGATTACAAAAAGCAAATTGTGGAATTTTATTGGCAGGATAAAAAGTGGTAGCAACCGTTCCTACCTGCATTTTAATTTGTTGAGCACGAATTCTGTTCAGAGGATCATCCAATTCGGTTTTTGCAGAAGTTTTTATAGCCGGCGATAGGAAAGCTTTTACTCCGTAAGGTCCGGCAGATCCGTTGTAAGCAGCTATCGTTACTCCACTTAAATCAAGGATAGCCAATGCCGGCATAGCATCCCGCATTGGTACAAAATCACGGGCATCGATGGTACCGGTAATGGTAAGGTTAGTAACGGTATTCAGTTCAACGGAAGTTAAAGCAGTGGATAAGGTACCGGCAGTAGTGATATTTATCGTTTTACTAACTTGTGCTTGGCCTATCAGGGCAAGACCTAAAATAAAGAAACATAAAGTAATCTTTTTCATGACATATATATTTTTATAGTTGCCTACTCATAAAGCTTTTCGGCTTTCGCTCCCTACTCTCTTTCGGATTTTCAGGGTTGTTCCGTTATTGTTTTATATTGTAGAGACGCAACGCATTGCGTCTCTACAATAGGATTTTTATTCTACCGGTTTGGTATCAATGGGGGCAGTGGCATGACCAAAGGGAATAATTCTGACTTCTTTCTCTCTTTTCCTCTTTTTTGACAGAGTCGGAACCTACCTACCGCAGGCAGGCTCTGTCATCCCGAAAATAATATAATAGACAAATAAATTTATCAGATATGGTTTAGCAGAATATACCTTTATTCCGGTTTCAGTTTTTAATGTAGAATCATTAAAGAACTTCACAGTAGAGCAACTACTAAACAGGAATATACAACCAAATAAAGAAATAATTATTTTTTTCATTTTCTTTTTAACAGTGTATATCGTGCTGACTCCGCACTGTTTAAAAATGATACTTTGATTTTACAAGCTTTTATTTCGGCAGGAAGTTCTCCATCACCCACAGCTCGCTCTTGGACCCCTCATTGACGCTGAAAGCAAAGCGGTGGTTGTCCGGGTGAAGTGTGAAGGACTCCATTTTGGGAATGGAGAGATCCAGCTTCAGCGGCCTTCCGCCCTGCGCCGGAACCTGCCAGATTACACTGCCTGCCCGGGCGAGGATGTAATGGCCGTCCCTGGTCCACTTCAGTTTGTAATTTCGTGCCTTACCGCGAAATATTTCCCGCGGCTCCCCACCATTGAGTGATACAATCTTTACAATGCTGTCTTTCTGGAACATCACTTCCCGGCCATCAGGTGAGAGGTCGTATAACCATTGTGCTGTTCCTCCTGTCCCAACATTGACAACCTCCGACTTCTGACCGGTGTCAAGGTTGCGTTTCCAGATGATTGGCCCATCTGCGAATACCAGGGTCTTCCCATCCGGGCAGAGCTTGGGGAACAGGCCTCCATCTGCCAATTTAGTGATTGCGCTTGTTTCAGTGTCAATTCGGAAGATTCCAGTTTCCGTCCCAATAGAAATCCCTAGCGCGATAATGGAACGTCCGTCCGGTGCCCAGGAGGGCTGGTTAACGAAACGAAGACGTGGCGACAGAAATCGCTCTTCCCCTGTTTCGGAAGACCGGATCATAAGAATGTTGTTTCCGGGACCAACGCTACTCCGCCGTGAAATATAGAGCAAGCTTTTGCCGTCGGGTGACCATATTGGCTGTGACGGTGGGCCGGTATACCGCGTTATGACCGGTGTAGGTGGCACGATTACCTTACCGGTTTCAAGGTCGACCTCACCGAAATAGAGGTGACCTGAATTGGTCTGAGCCTTGTAATAAAGGGAGCCATTGGGTGCAAATCCTAGAACATCCAATACATTATACCCGAAATCCTTTTTTAGCAATTCCGGTTCTCCTTGCTGCTTCCCATCGGTAATACGGACGGTCCAGATGTCCCACGTCCCCGTTCGGTCGCTAAGAAAGAGAAGGCTTTTCCCGTCAGGTGTCCATCGGAGCAATTGATCCTCAGCGGGATGCCCGGCAACAACCACTTCATTTCGGCCATCGGCAGTCATTAGGAAGATATCGCTTTGTGGTGAGCTACCTTCACGTACGGAACTGAACGCAATAAATTTCCCATCGGGTGAAAAACTGGCTATTGAAAGCCCGTTCCAGTCCATGCTATTACTCCTCAGGATGCGCACAGAGCCGTCTGTTGTCGAAATCAGTATTAGTTCATCCGCTTTGTTTTGACTGCGATTTGCAAGGATAAAACGTGCGTCAGGCGACCAGTCTAAGGGATAAACGTAAGAGTCATTCTCACTATAAAATGTGCGAAGGCCCGAACCATCAAGGTTTCTAATCCGTAGTTGATAGAGCCAGTCTTTCGTATTCGGGTCGGAATTTTCGACACTATATACGATTTGTTTTCCGTCGCGTGAGAACACTTGGTCCTGGAGGGCCGTCTCAGTCTTACTCCAGGGCACACTATTTTTGATTCGTGTCTTCTGACCGCTGGCAACTTCGTACTGGACCACGTCACCCGTCTCCCAGTCTATCCCTCTGATGTATTTGCCATCCGCGGTCAAGACTCCATCGACACCGGAAGCGTCTGCCAGAACCCGGCGTGTAATGAGTCCCCCGGTACCTCTGGTGCTAACGGAACCGCCCAATGCCGCCAGCCTTGCTTTTGCCAGGGCAACCATCTCGGTTTGATCGGGATAGGTGTTGACAAGACGCGTGAAATACTCATTGGCTTTTTGTTTGCCCATTTTTTCATTGACTAATCCCAAGTGATACAGGGCTTTAGCTGCCACCTGGCGGTTATCAGGATATTTTTTCAGAATGTTCAGGTAGAGTTCAACAGCCTTATCGAGGTTGCCCGATACTTCTTCCTCATAAATTGCTGCTGTAAGCGATACCGATGCCTTGTTGTCCTGAGCGGAAAGGGAGCCTGCCAGTAGCACGAAAGCAATAATCAGAAATAGATGTGTTTTCAAGGTGTGATTTATTTTTTGATAAAAGTACCATGTGCTTCTGTTAACCCTTTGAAGATCACGTTAAGTTTGGTTAAGTTTGGGTGAAGATTCATCGGGATTGAATTTATAACCCACACCACGTATGCCGGTAATCCAGTGGGATTGATCCGGATCATCTTCAATCTTCTTCCGCAGGTTGGCAATATGGGTATCAACGGTTCTGGGTGTGACATAAACCTCTTCGCCCCAGACGCTGCTAAGAATGTCATCTCGTTTGAATACATGCCCTGCATGTTGCATCAATAGTTTCATGAGGGCAAATTCAAGGGTGGTGAGCTCTACCTGTTCTTTGTTTTTTGTAAACAGGTATTTTGAAGGGTCCAGCTCAAAAGGGCCAATCTGTAAGATTGCCGCGGCAGTTTGATGGTTCCTGATCTCCGACCGGCGTAGAAGGGCCTTTACACGGGCATGGAGCTCGAACGGACTGAACGGCTTGGTCACATAATCGTCTGCTCCGAGTTCAAGCCCGAGCACTTTGTCGAATTGCTGGCTTTTGGCCGTCAGCATGATGATCGGTGTTCCGATATCGCGCCGCCGCAATTCCTTGCAGATATCCAGCCCGTCCAACCCCGGTAGCATCAAGTCGAGCAGGATGATGTCGAGGTCGAGGTCCATCGCTTTTTCAAGCCCTTCCGGTCCTGTGGCGGCAGAGTCAACCTGATAACCTTCAAATTTAAAATCATCTTCCAGCGCCATCCTGATGGCTGGGGCATCTTCAATAATCAAGATTCGTTTCATGTTACCGTATTTTTAGATAGGAGCAAATGAACACAGAAAGTGCTTCCTTCTCCGGGCTTGCTTTCCAGGGTCAGGCGCCCTTTATGGGCCTCCATAATTTTTTTAACAATAGTCAAACCGATCCCGCTCCCTCTGATTCCCATCCGCTGTGGTTCATCGCCGCGATAAAACCGTTCGAATATTCTTTCCTGATCTATGCTGGAAATGCCAATTCCGTAATCCTTCACACAAAGCAGCAATTCATCCTCTTTGTAAAACAAATTGATGTCAATTTGCCTGGATGTCCCGGAAAATTTTATTGCATTATCAACCAGGTTATAGAGAACCTGGAGAATGGCATTCTTATCGGCCTGGATGATTGGTACCCGGTCAGGGCGATTGTACCGGATGTCAAAACCGGGTTCCGGAAGCCTTTCGCGGGTTGATTCGAGAAACTTCAGTAGGAGTTCATCCAGGTTCAAATCGATAAAATCGTATTTCTTGCGATCATCGTCCATCCTCGAGAAATCCAGGATATTATCTATCAAATGACTGAGGCGTTCGCTTTCTTCGAGCATTACAGCGTAATAGTCCGATTTGCGCTCTTCTGTCTGAACCCGGTTGCGATGCAGCATTTCAGTCATCATGCGGATGGAAGTGAGCGGACTTTTCAATTCGTGCGATACATTGGAAATGAATTCCGATTTCAGTTTATTCAGCCTGAGTTCTTCGTTTAGGGTATAGATGGTAAAAACAAAACCGAGTACCATGAGGAGTGCGATCAGTATAAAAATATAAAGATAGATGCCGCTTTCTGCTTTGAATAAGGTTGCTATGAAACCAGGTTTATTTTCACTTAGCAGTAATTTCCACTGGGGAAGATTTTCGGGAAAAGGGAAAGAAAGGTAGGCGGCTTCTTCCTTAATAACCCTGGAAAAAATAAGCCTTCCGTTATTATCTTCAATCTTCACGTTTACCGAAGAATTTGGATCAAACTTTTGGATCAGCTTTTCTGATCTGGATTTCAGATACGCCTGAAAATCAATTACTATACCGATTTGTTCGTCCTCGTTTTTATCCTGTGATAAATATACGGCTGTAAGCTCATCTGAATAAATTGGGATACTTGACACTCCATTTTTGCCACCTTTATAATGATTATTACCGCTGGTTGTGATCAGATCCGGCTCACTGAGTATCCGGATCAGGTAATCAGTGCGAGCTCTTTGAGTATCGAGCTCCGCGAACAGGGAATCAATCACCGCATCTGTTTCCGGGATGATCGCTTTGAAAGATTGATAAAACAGATCAAACTGATTTTTGTCGTATTCACAAGGAGGGTGGAGTAAAAGCTCCAGATATTGCAGGGAATTGTTTCTCTTTTCATCCTGTTTTCCGATATCCTTGTTAATTTTCAGGATTTCCAGACTAGCCATCAGTCCCACCGGTATCTGTCCGTTCAGAAGACACCCCGTATAATCCTTCCGGATTTCATAGTATAGGGCTTTAGCCCCATCCGGCTGGTGCATCTTGTTATACAAACGGGCAGAAGCCACTAGTGCCGGAATTTTTTCTGCCGGATTAGTCGTTTTGAGAATTTTATTCTGGTAAAACCTTAGCGCTTCCGAAAACCTTCGATCGATAAACTCCAACCGGAGACCTTCCTCAATATTGGCTGGCGGGCTTAATTGCTCAGGTTGGGCGGTAAGTAGTTCAGCGGGGAGATAAAGCAGTTTATGGGTTATTAGTTTTTTTGTACCGCCGGTGTCTTTGACAAACATTGCAAGCAGCGAAGGATCATCTTTTTTGGGAATGAACTGCACAAAGCTCGAATCAATTGCAGCAAAAAAAGCCTGACTCTCCATTTCAAGATTCCTCCGGCTCTCCTTCTCGCGCAGAGCCTGGTCGTTATGGATGCCCCGGTAGGCCATATAGCCAAGAATAATGCCTGGCAGTACTACAGCCAAAGTATAATACAGTATGATCTTTTTCCTTCTTGATCCCGGATTAGTTGGTTTCATGGGTGCTGCATAGTTAATGACTATCAAATATCCGAAAAATAAAGCAGTTACATGTTAAGAATTGGAGAAGTTTTGTTAAGATTTATAGCTCTTGATTAAAATTGTACTTCTGAATCAGCTCTTTTAATCTATCTTCCGGTAAAATTATATTAAAGTTTCCTTAGTATATGACAAAAAATAAATTGTTGGTTATCTGTAAAATAATCGTTAAAATATTAGGATAATACATTAATATTTCTGTAACTTAGAGGAAAAATCACCCCTGATTTATTATCAAAATGAAAATTAAGATCTCACACAAAAGTAATGATTTAATCTCCCCTTATTAGTCCAAATATAGGAGTCAAAACAATGGATAGTTCAAGTTTAGCGAAGCGTAACTTGGACCTGCCTGCCGCCGGCAAGCTGGAAACAAAACAAGTTTATAACTTCAACGACATAAAACAGTTATAAACTGTACAGGTTATCAGCACAACTTGTCCCGACTTGGCGGGAAGTCCCCGCTTCGCTCAGACTTTGCGCTATGCAGGGATTGTATCGACAGATGTATTTGATAATGAATAGTCCGGTTACAAACAATTGCTCCAATGGATGAAAAAATCCATTGGTTGTGATAAATGAAATTATTATTATTCTCAGGTTCAGCTTAGGTTGAAATTCGCATTCGCTCAATATTCTTTTGCCTTTTCCCCTCTCAACACCCGCAATCCACTCATAGCTAGTGCTTCCATTTCATCTTCGCCGGGGTAAACGGCAACTTTGGTGAATGGTGAAATCATTTTTTTAATATAATCGACCACTAATTTACTGTGAGCAACGCCACCGGTAAGAATTACTGCATCGGCTTTTCCTTGCAAAACTACCAACATAGAACCAATTTCTTTGGCCACATTGTAAGCCATAGCTTCCAACAGGAATTTTG
>JADGPW010000228.1 GCA_017882265.1 Chitinophagaceae bacterium
AATCTGCAGCCGTCCCAAATTGGAACCCGGCGGTGGCGGCATCAATGTGGCAAGAGCCATAAAAAGATTAGGTGGGGAAGTGATCGCCATTTATCCTTCAGGGGGGTATACCGGTATGCATTTCAATAAATTGCTGGCGGATGAAGATATTCCTTCTATTATCATCGAAACGGAAAATGAAACCCGTGAAAATCTAATTATTTTGGATGAGTCGGATAATAATCAATATCGCTTTGGAATGCCAGGCTCCCCCTTGCAGGAAAAAGAATGGCAGCATATGTTAAAATCCATCGAGGGAATGAACCACATTGAATTCATTGTTGCCAGTGGAAGTTTGCCCCCCGCTGTGCCCCCTGATATTTTTGGCCAAATAGCCGCTATCGCTAAAAGGAAAAATGCAAAAATGGTACTCGATACCTCAGGTGATCCTTTGAAATATGGAGTGGAAGAAGGCGTTTATCTATTAAAACCCAATCTGCGGGAATTGTGTACACTGGTCAATATGGACTTTTTACCTGCAGACGAAATCAGCACATCTGCACAACAGCTCATTGAAAGAGGGAAAGCAGAGGTGATAATAGTATCTATGGGCGCCGGTGGGGCTTTGCTGGTAACCCGGAATAAGAAAATACAAATTGCTGCACCGCCCGCTGAAAGAAAAAGCACGGTGGGTGCCGGGGATAGTATGGTGGCAGGTATCGTACTTAGCTTATCCCAGGGAAAAGAGATCGTGGAAGCCGCCTATTATGGAGTGGCCTGTGGTACAGCCGCCACATTGAATCCCGGCACAGAGCTTTGTAATAAAGATGACGCCAATAGATTTTTTAAACAACTATCTTACCATCAGGCATCTTTATAGTAATCACCCCGTTTATTGACCCTTGTCATGAATTCCTTCCGTGCCTCCCTTTAAATTGGAAACCATTTTATATCGCAGCAATTTTATGCAGGTAACACTAAATGAGTTAAATAAGCCTCGGGGATTATCATCAGCGGAAATCCTGTCGTTAAAGAAACAATTTGGCAACAATAGTTTCCAGTCAGCGGCCAACTATCGTTTTCTCCATATTATCTGGGATATAATCCGGGAACCCATGTTCCTGTTACTGATAATCGCTTGTGTATTATATTTTGTATTAGGTAATAATGCCGAAGGGGTCATGATGGCCGCAGCCTTACTGATGGTAGCTGCCATTTCAATCTACCAGGAAGCAAGGAGTTCCCGGGCCTTGGCCGCCCTGGAACAATATACCGAACCAAAGGTCAAAGTGATACGTGATGGAAATGAGCAGGTAGTCAGTAGTGAGGATCTGGTACCCGGAGATATTATACTCCTGGAAGAAGGTATGAAAGTGCCGGCCGATGCCAACATTCTCCAATCAAATGATATGAGTATGGACGAATCGGTTATCACCGGTGAATCATTAGCAGTTGAAAAAAATACAACAAAAGATAAACAGAGCTTATTCCAGGGCACCACAGTCAGTAGTGGAAAATGTATAGCCATGGTTACCGCCACAGGTAATAATACCACACTTGGAAAGATCGGCAAATCCATTGAAGGATATACAGCATCAAAAACGTTGCTGCAAGTGCAGGTAAATCGGTTTGTAAAAAAACTGGCTTTGTTTGGAATCGCTGGATTTTTTGTGATCCTGGTGGTAAATTACCTGCATTACGGTCAATGGGCAACAAGCTTATTATTTGCACTTACCCTGGCTATGTCGGCCATACCGGAAGAGATTCCGGTGGCCTTCTCCTCGTTTATGGCCCTGGGTGCTTACAAAATGGGTAAGCTGGGTATCATTTCCCGTCAGCCGCAAATCATTGAGAATCTCGGCTCCGTCAACGTGCTTTGCCTGGATAAGACAGGGACTATTACCGAAAACAAGATGGAAGTAAAATCCATTTATCATTATGAAGATGATACCCTGCTGAACATGGATAGTGAAGGGTTGAACAAAAATGATCCTATATTATATTATGCTGCACTGGCCAGTGAAGCCAATCCGTTTGACGCTATGGAAAAAGCGATCTGGCAGGCCTACCTGGAAAATGGAGGAAATGATCAGGTTAAAATGGAAATGATCCATGAGTACCCGTTGGAAGGCAGGCCCCCGATGATGACTCATGTTTACCGGCAAAACAATATCATCCTTGCGGCAGCAAAAGGAGGAGCGGAAAGGATTCTGTCTGTTTGTAATCCGGATGATAAAACCAAAAAGAAAATTATACTATCTACACAACAACTGGCTTCAAAAGGTTACCGCGTGTTGGGTGTAGCTTATGCTATTCATGCCTCCGGAGATTTTCCGGAGCAACAGGATGATTTTAACTGGCAACTGGCCGGTTTACTGGCCTTGTATGACCCGCCAAAGAAAAATGCACGGAATATTTTAAAAAAAATATATGATGCAAAAATCGATGTGAAACTTGTCACCGGAGATCATCCGGGAACAGCTACCAATATTGCCCAGCAGACCGGGATCTTTAACCCGCTTCGTTATCACACGGGTGATGAAGTAATGAATATGAGTAATGAGTTGCTGCAAACCGAAGCCAAAATAACCTCTGTTTTTGCCCGGATGTTCCCGGAAGCAAAATTAAAACTGATCAATGCCCTTAAAGCAAATGGAGAAATTGTTGCCATGACGGGCGATGGAGTAAATGATGGTCCCGCTCTTAAAGCTTCCAATATCGGAATCGCTATGGGGAAAAAAGGAACAGAAACAGCGAGGCGTGCGGCTGACCTTATACTGACCGATGATGACCTTGAAAAAATACCCCTCGCGGTCAGTGAAGGAAGAAAGATCTTCAGTAACCTTGTAAAAGCAATCCGGTATATCATTGCCATTCATATACCGATCATTCTTACTGCTTCAGTTCCATTAATATTAGGCTGGAAATTTCCTAATATTTTCACACCGATACACGTGATCTTTCTGGAACTGATCATGGCGCCTACCTGTTCAATCTTCTTTGAAAATGAACCCGTGGAAGAAAACCTGATGATGGCTGAACCCAGAAGCCGTTCGGCAGGACTTTTTAGCAGGAATGAACTGGTCATTGGGATCATCCAGGGCCTGGCGATCACCATCGCTATCCTGCTTCTTTATTATGTTTTCATGATCAGGGGATTTACTATAGAAGAAACGAGGACAATTGTTTTTACCACACTGATCCTGTGTAATGTCTTTCTCACCTTTGCCAACCGCTCGTTTACCAGGACTATATTTTATACGATCCGTTATAAAAACAACCTGGTGCCGGTCGTTCTTGTAATATCAGCTGTATTTCTTTGCCTTTTACATCTTTTTCCTGCTGTGCGTGAACTTTTCGGGCTGGCTCCGGTTTCCGGTGCCTCGATAGGATTGTGCTTCGGAGTAGCTTTCATTAGTGTGATGTGGTTTGAAGTTTACAAATTATTTGGCGTGAAACAGTTAAATAAACAGAACGGGAACAGTAAATAATAGTTAAACTTTTGATGCCGGATTATTTACAAAGGTAAACAGGCTGGCAATTAATAATACCCCATCCGAACATGACCATTTCAAAATAAATAAAACGGGAATAATCATTATCTTACCTGACAGCCGTCATTTAGTTAAAATTAATCGCTTAATAATTTAGTGTAAATTTTATTTTATGCCTGAGTCTGAAAATATTGGATCCTTCCTTAATGAAAACAGGAAACTGGTATTGGAATATCTTGAAACCCGGGCGGAGATCTATAAACTCAGGTTAATTCGTGTATTCTCCAAATTGGGAGGCTATTTTGCCTGGATCATTATCTCGTTGTTTCTATTGTCATTATTTGCCATTTTTCTTGGATTAACCACAGGGTTCTGGCTCAGTGAGCTTACGGGCAGTTATACCAAAGGTTTTGGCCTGACAGCACTCATCATCCTTGTATTGATCATGCTGATGGCAGTGCTGCGGAAAGTATTATTTGTCAACCCGCTGATCAGGGCTATCATCAGGAAGTCAGGTGAAGTGCCGGAGGAAGAAGACGAAGACAACTAAACATAAAATCGTTATGAAAAAATCAAAGAATATTCATAATCTTGACAACCTTGAAAAAGAAATTTATCGTCTGCGCCTTGAAGCGATGAGGCAGGAAAAAAAATTGTCCGATAATATGGCTTATCTCCGGGAAAATGCAAACTCTCTTATTATTCATTCCGTGTTTTGCAGAAAAAAAACCACGTTTGAAAAAAAGAATAGCGAAGAAGAAGGCTTTTTCAAAAATGAAAGATTCAATTCAATGATCAACAGGATCAAAGATCGAATCGCCAACCGGGCAGCTGATGGAATTGAAAGCCTGTTGGACAGGCTTTTTCACAAACGGAAGCATCATACCAACGAATAGGCGGTAATATCATTCATCAATTTTACTGTCTTTGTAAATCGAATGATAATGGGAGGAATAATTGGCACGCAGTGAATCCCGCCCGTTTCATCATTTTAATAACGGAAATCCTATTTACGACCCCAGGAGTCTGATAAATAAAGACAAATAGGAAAAGACGAATACTCAGGTAATACCGATGTGACTCTTGTCCATTATAAACAACTCATATAATTTCAAAATCAACCAGCCAAGCACATGTTTGCCAAAAAGGGACACCAGCATAAAAACCAAAGAAATAGAAAGCCCCCAGGCAAATAATTCAGCACTGTTTAAATCTCCCCCACTCATACCAACTGATTTACAGGATTATTATTCATAACCGGTTTTTCTTCCACATGGATGGCACTATGATAGAAAACCGGCGCCGTCATTGAATTGGAAATTATACAATATTGTTGCGTCTTTTCGAGGGCTTTTACTGCTTTTTCGCGCAGTGATTCATCGGCTATATATATTTTAGGAAAAAGATCGATAGCTGTGAACCTATAATTGCCCTCCATTAAACTGATCTGGCCGATGATAGAGCATTCGAACCGGGCTATAACAAAATGCAATTTTTCGGCAAAGGCAAGGAAAGTTGTCATATAACAACTACTGATGGAACTGAGGAACAGGTGTTCCGGGGTCCAGGGTTTACCTTCCCCCCCAAAAACAGAGGGAGTGGCTACATGAAGGATTCCGTCGGCATCCCGGGCAGAAAGAATACCTCTTTTCTTTGTAATCCAGTCCAATTTAACCTCGAACATGAATTGCTTATCTTTTTTACCAATCATGATTATTTATTTACAGGTAAAACTATCTTACCAGGAACCTTACATCTATGATAGCTATCAGGAAAAAATATGATACTGCTTATACTGCACACAGCAAATAAATGGACGACCTGGGTGTTGATACCGATGGTAAGACAACGGATTGTTTAAGTGGCAAAAAATTCTTCCTCGTTAATCTTTTCAAAGCGACCGGTTTTTTCGGTAAGCCGGATCCGGAAAAAAAAACCTTCGATCATCTCGTTATTTTCAGAAGAAAAAGGCCACTCCGGCGTGATATGCATTGTTTCACTACTTAAGATCGGCAAGACCCTGTCACTGAGTATCTGCAAAGCTAGTTTCCTTTGTTCTTCTGTAACCAGTTCTTCAAACTCTCCCCAGCATATCACGCATTTCCAGTTGGTGAGATTTTTTGTATCGTCTATCTGAAAACACACTTTCGGGTTCTTTTTCATTATATCTATTTTCATCCCTTTTAACGTATGTACATAGATATACTTACCATCATAAGCATAGCTAACCGGCACTACATAAGTAATATCGTTGGCATGGCAGCCAATTCGTCCCACCAATTGATGGGTGAGTAATTGTTCGATCTCTTCATTTTCGAGTTTCCCAATCATAACTGTATTATTTAATGAATAAAGTAAGATCAATAACCCAAATCAATCAATGATCATAGTCAGGCAATATATTGAAAGAAGTCATCGAACCCAGTTGGTCAATTCTCCGGATAGTCAATGAGATGTCCCAAATGCCAGTCTGTCTCCATTTTGATCTTCCCGGCAAATAGCCGGAGTTGCGATCTTTCGTATTCATTTTGGAGCATCGGGTCATGGCAAAGTATAACTATTTGCTGGGGCAGGAAGGTTTTGCCAGATTCCACCAGTTGGCGGATCCAACGGATCATCCGCGTGGCAGAATAAAATGATTGTGTGGTTGAATCGTACCTCCATTCGAGATCCCATCCGAATATTCGATATCCCCGGCTTGCCAAAGAGTCAGCAGCTCTTTTTGCATGGGCCAGGTCATTCCTTTTTCTACCGTTTATTCTCCAAACGTTTCGCCCGGGTAATCTTATTATTTTATTAGTAAGTTGTAGCGTGTCCTCGTTCAGCAGCATATCTTCAATTACTTCCTTAGGATGCCGGTAAAAGGCTTTGTACTTCCTATGGGCATGGCAAAAACTATGATTATCTATTTCCACCAATGGGTTGTCCCTGTAGGATTGCAATATATCCTTCCCCTCCTGTGAATGATATACCTGCTGCCCGACAAGGAAGACATTGACAGGAAAACTATTTGTCCTGATAAGTGAAAGCAAATGCCAGCTGCAATGTAACGGGCCATCATCAAATGTCAGGTATATGGTAACCGAATTCTTTTGCCCGGTGAGCGCCTGCGTTTTGACCGTCGTAGACATTATCAGCACGGACCCCAGAATAAAAATGGCCTTTTGGCGCAGAAACCTTCTCATATTCCCCATATTTTGTTTTACATCCTGTATTCAAAAGAACGTCAGTCCATAACCGTAATCTATGAGAGGTATCATTATACAAATTGATTACCCTCATCAGTGTATAAGGAACAAGTCAATAGATTTGTATTTTTGTGAAGAAAATATAGGAATTCAGAAGGGGAAAATGCCGAAGATGTTCATGAATACGGTAAATCAATATCATAAAAAAACACCTCCACGCAGGCAACGGGGAATGCAGCAGGGCTATACCCGCCTGAATAAGATAAAACTGATCAGGGGAGGAAAAGAATATTTTGATTGCCTTATTCACATGATCGAAACGGCACAGGAAACTATTCATTTACAGACATACATTTTTGATGATGATGAAACTGGCCAGAATATTGGCAATGCTTTAAAAGCGGCTGCCAGGAGAAATGTACAGGTATTTGTTATGGTGGATAGTTATGCATCAAGGTTATTATTATCCCGGCATTTTATCCATGGCCTGATAAAGGCAGGTGTCCGGTTTCGCTTTTTTGAACCGTTTTTCAAAAGCCGCCACTTTTATTTTGGAAGACGTCTGCATCATAAGGTAGTTGTGACCGATACAAAATACGCATTGACCGGCGGGATCAATATCTCTAACCGGTATAATGATATGCCAGGTAAACCAGCCTGGCTTGATTTTGCCTTGTTTGCGGAAGGCGAAATTGTAAAAGAATTATGCATCCTATGCTGGAAGTCATGGTATGGCTATCCGCGGTTGATGGAACTCACTCCTTGTGAACTGAAGCCGGTTCAGTTTAACATCAGACCTGAAGAATCATGTGAAGTAAGTATGCGCCGAAATGATTGGGTCCGTCGCAAGAATGAGATCTCTTCCACTTATGTTGACATGTTTCGTCACGCCCAATCACAAATAATTATCCTGTGCAGTTACTTTTTACCCGGAAGGGTTATTCGCAGACAACTGGCCGATGCAGCCCGCCGGGGGGTCAGGATCAAAGTGATAACGGCAGGGGTCTCCGATATTTGGATCGCCAAATATGCAGAACGTCATATCTATAAATGGTTGTTGCAACATAATGTGGAACTGTATGAATACAAACCGAATGTCTTACATGGGAAGATCGCGGTTTGCGACAGTCGTTGGGTCACCCTTGGATCATACAATGTCAATGACCTTAGCGCCTATGCCAGCATTGAACTGAATATCAATGTTCGCCAGGAGGCATTTGCCAAAAAAACAGAATTAATGCTTTTAGATATTGCCACCAAAGATTGTATCCAGATCACACGGGATTATGAGATGAAATCGACCAATATCTTCAAACGTTTCGCCCGGTGGTTCTCTTATGGATTTATTCATCTGGTTCTCTATATTTCCACTTTTTATTATAAGCACAATTTATAGCCCAGTTCACGGCTATCTTGACCAAACTCATGAAGTATATTGACAATAGTCCTTCTGTGGATAGAGGGGGCAAAATACATTTGCCTGACCTATATTATAATAATTAAACAAAAGGAAGGTATGTTAAACCGATCATTGGTAAAAATTCAATTACTCCATTTTCATTTTATTTTAATAATATAGATTATTTTTTTAACCGATCAAGTGAACTTACAAAAGATGGAGACCCGGTACAAAGATGGTGTGTTGAAATTGGTGCTACCGGGAAAGGAAGAGGCAAAAATGCCTGCAGCGAAACAGATCGCTGTAAAATAAGCCAGTTGCTGTATGGCTTAATGCCCCGCTGTTTAGGGAGGCGGGCATTTTTATATTGTTTGGCGGTTTTTTAATCAATCCGATTGAAACCGAAATGAATAATGAAAAAGAAATGGGGTCTGTCTATATTACTATTTGCCTGTCTCCTGAACGGGTTAACCGCCCAGGTGACGCCGGGGAATCTCCGTGAGATTGTAAGGTCCGGGCCCCGGATGGATTCACTGGGGATTCGCTTTCAAAAAGAGTTAAAAGAATTCTATGATACGCTTTCCAACCATGGAATATGGATGCTACAGGGATGCGAGAAGAACAGGAACACACTCCTTGCCTGGCTAAAATCTTCTGCTCATTATGGATTGAATGAAGAAGATTACCAGTTCAGGTTTGTTCAGTCATTCCGTCAGAATAATCAAACTCTTTCCGCCCCAGATTCCCTGGTAGCTGAACTATTGCTTACGGATGCAGCCATTCATTTTTTGAGCGACCTCGTTTATGGCAATACTTCACCTGCTTTTTCTTATACAGGTTTACCGTATGCACCTTCTTGTTTCGACATTCCGGCTACTCTTTTAACGAATATAGTTTCCAACACGTTCACCATTTTGCCCGATCTGTTGGAGCCCGCGATGAAAGAAATAAAAATGATCCGGTCAATGATCAACAGGCTTCAAACCATCATTGACCAAAAAGATTATAAAGAAGAAATGATCATATCGGCAAAAGTGGGCGCTGACAATTATCCGCTTTGCAAAAAACTCTTTTACCTCGGGCTGCTTGATTCCATGGGCAATAAATGGCCTGATTCATTGATAAAAAGCAAAGTAAAAGAAGCACAATACAGTTTTAATATAGTAAGCGATGGCGTTTTGCGTAGTACTGCTTTATCTGAATTCAATACGGCAATTGGAATTCGTCTTCAGCAATTGAAATTATCCCTAAATTATTACAGATGGCTCTCTTGTCTTTCCCGGGAACAACAGGTTATCGTAGTAAATATCCCGGCGGCATACCTGAAAGTATATTACAAGGGAAAAACCACCCTGGAAATGAGACTGATCGTTGGTAAACCTGCTACACCCACACCTACCTTGAGCAGCCAGGTAAAGGAAGTGATTCTATATCCTTACTGGGTGATTCCATCCAGCATCATCAGCAAAGAACTCTTACCGGCTGTTCAACGCAACCCCGGGTATATTGAGGCCAATGGTTACCAGGTATTGAACCAACAGGGTAAAATTATCGATCCAAGTACTGTGAACTGGGCTGCATTAAGCCCGGGTCATTTTCCCTATATGATCAGGCAATCCACCGGTTGTGATAATGCGTTGGGGTTGTTAAAACTTAATTTTTATAACCCCTTTACCGTGTATTTACATGATACGCCGAAAAAGAGTCTGTTTCTTCTTCAGAAAAGGTTTTTCAGCCACGGCTGTATGCGCATGCAAAACCCATCGGCGCTGGGTCACCTGGTTTTGAAGAACAATAAGATCGCGATTGATACATTGGAGGCTAAAGGGTGCCTTCGTAACCAATCACCTATCGTAGTACCCGCTGATGTACAAATGCCGGTTATTGTCTGGTATAATCCTGTAGGTACCGATTCCACCGGGCGGATAATTTTTTACCAGGATATCTATAATACATTCCGGTGGGTAAAGACCCCATAAAGAGGGCGGGTTTTTTATATAAGTTGAGAATAATCTGCTTCCCGACTGATGTATATCATTAATATCGGTGTTTGCCTGACTTACTTTACATAAAATTAGGCGTTATGAAAAAAATATTTGGTTTTGCACTGGTGTCTTTGATACTGCTGGCCGGGTGCAAAAGTTCATATATCACTTCTTCGTGGAAAGCTAAAAATGCAGTTGCAAAAAAATACAATAAGGTGTTGGTATTGGGGCTTATCCGTGAGGAGGACAGGAGGCTACAGGAAAAAATGGAGGACCATATGGCCAGTGAGTTGAAGGATCTTGGATATCAAACCACTACCTCTTTGCAGGAATATGGTTCAAATGCTTTTTACAATCTGACTGAAAAAGAGGCGCTTTCCAAATTAAATAAAAGCGAAGTAGATGCGGTGGTAACGGTTGTTCTGCTGAATAAGAAAATGGAAAGAGAATTTGTACCCAGCCGTAGTTTATTCCAGGATCCTGGCTATTACCGGAACCGGTTTTGGAATTATTATGGAACCATAAACAGCCGGATCGATGAACCCGGGTATTATTTTACCAATACCCAATATTTCTGGGAAAGCAATTTTTATGACCTGAACAACCAGGCATTGGTTTATTCGGTACAAACGCAATCCTTCAACCCGGACAATGCAGAAAGCCTTGGACATGAATACGGATCAATGATCGTAAAGGATATGGTCAGGAAAAATGTAGTGACTAATCAGGGTCAGGCCGTCATCAAAGGATTTTAAACAATGTAAACTTATGCAAAACAGCATCTATAAACTTTTTACCATGCATTTGAATATTCGTCCTAATAGGTATATCAGCGATGTGCAAAAGGAATTTAACGGGATGTTCCCGTTCCTGAAACTAGAATTCTACCGGAACAAAGTATACCAGCAACCTGATTTTAGCTTGCAATATCTTTTACCGCATAGCCGGAAAATTGCAGAAGGACAGACAGCTATAACCGATGGGGAGTTGGAAATTAAGCCGGCTATGACCGTAAAAGAACTGGAAAAGATCTTTAAAGACGAGTTTTCGCTTGTTGCCCAGGTATTCAGGCGGTCTGGTAATGTCTGGCTCCAAACAACTATGACCGACGATTGGTCCCTGCAGCATCAGAATGAGCATGGAAAAGAAATATCATTGGGAAAAGTGAAAGGCACTAATAGGGATGATTTTGACCTGGGAAGGGAACCGGGTCAATAAAACGGGTTATTTAGTGGAGCGGGACCGAATCTTCATTTATTCCATTCCTTATGCGCTGAAAGCATCGGGACATATCCCCTTTATATATGAAAAGTCTTTTTAAGATTCCGGCCTTTTTTTAAACGAAAATGTAAAAAAAGGAGTGCCAGTACAACAGGAATAATACAACCTGCCACAATAACACTCCATTCAATGTGAAATGATCTTGTTTTGAAAAAAGAAAGAATGGCTTCTGTGCACATACAAAGAAAGCCCGCGCCTATAAAAGCATAAGCGATAAAATTGATCCCTTTATATTTTGACATCCGGAATATAACTATCAGTAGAGAAACGATCAACGTCACAGCGAAAAGCAAAGGTATCCCCAATTGAATAGACCAATCGATCTTACCTGTCAAAGCATCCAGTCCTACCAGGAAGAAGGAAGATAAAATAAATCCACCAGCCATTTGAGTAATGGTTCTTTGAGGCCAGAATGCAAACAAAGAAATATATGAAAAAATGGTTAAGCTAACCGACACCGGGTATTCGGACCAAGTGATGGCTTTGTTTATAATATAATCTATAACAAAGGTTGCTATGGTCCCCGAAAGCAGTATAAGTGAAATGATTTCCCAGGTGAATTTTTTTTGCGGCCGGGTCATTGTTGAGCCATATTGAAATGCAGGTGACAGGCTAGGTACAGGCATCTGAACATTAATATTATCAGCAACAGGTGTCCCGCATAACGGACAACTAAACATATCTGCATCTAACTCCACCCCGCAATTTTTACAAATAATCATGTGTTTGCTATTTATTAACTTTCATTAGTTTGACCGGAATTCCCTCGCCGGTTAAAAAGGTAAGAAATTGCCTTTCCAGCTCTTTCGAGGTCGTGATATTTCCAAATGTTATCACTAATTTATTATCAAATCCCGCCACCGCACAATTTACTTTTATTATAGTATTGGGGGGCGGTGGTATGAATATGAAATGGTCGATAAGTAGATTCATCTCAGAACCAAAATCTATCTTCCCCAGGTTAGTTACCACTCCACTGTATTGCTTTGTGCCCAGGCTATATAGCCTGGAAAGAATGAAAGATTTAATAAATAGCGGCACCCCCCTGATAAATGTTTTTCTTTCCCCGCTGACATTTCGGGAGATCATTTTGCTGATGAGCTTCTTATCTGTTTCTAATTGCATCTGGTGATAGACTGACTTTACGATCTCGTCAAATGTATAATACCCCAGTCGCAGATCGATCCCGGGCAGTACATACAATGAAAAATTGCGCATGGTCCGGGAAGGGAACATTCTGCGCAGGTTAACCGGCACTTCAATCCGTAACATTTTATGGCTGGTTCGTTTTTGGAAAAAAGATCCTAGTCCGTAGACCTGTTGCAACGAATACAGGTAAACCGCAGTTAGGTATTCAGTGAGACTGACCTCATATTCTTTTGCTTTTTTTATGATCGCTTCGGCTGTCACTATAGCGGTAAGTATATCAAACCGGGGTACCGGATTTAATCGAAAGGGCACATGAAATGCTTTTGGTGTTTTTAAAGGACGAGCATCAATCTTTTTAAAATACCGGTTATACCCATCTTCATACTCTTCCTTTGACGGACTTTCTTCCGGGTGAAGAAAACCAGGACCAGGGGCCGGAGCCTGGCCACATTTTTCAAAGTAAACCATCAGGATGGTCTTCAAAAATTCAAAGGCTCCGGTTCCATCTGTCAGAATATGAGAAAATTCTACACTGATCGTATTCTTTTTAACGAGCACCCTGAACATAAGTCCATTGTTTTGGAAGGCCCTGCAGGGCGTCTTCACATCAGGTTGCACTGAGATGGGAACATCAGCCGGTTCAAGATAGTACCAGAAAAATCCTGCTTTGAGTTTTACTTTGTAATAAGGAAACCTTCCTTCAATGGCATGAATCGCTGCGAGGAATTGTTTGGCTTTAATTCGTTCTTTTAGCTGAACACCTATTCTGAATACGGAAGTAAGTTCTTTATCCTTAATAGCCGGGTATATTTTGGCGGCATTATCCAGCCGAAGCCAGAAATCGTTTGTATCCTGTATAGTTCCGGGCATAGTTAATCAGGTTATAGCCCCTGTCGGATCACCACCGGTTGTTCAATCAATAACAATTCATTTGGTTGGTTACCGGCCCATTGTGTGTAACTTCACTATGAAGCCCTTTACTCGTCCGTTCTTTACCAATTCAAAATTATTAAATCATTCCCGGTGGCAAGTACCCAAAGCAAATTATTTAACCTTCTCCTGAGAATGATTGATAAAAAAAATTTTCTCAGGAAACAATTTGCCAGCGGCAATTTTGATTTTTTCAATTGTCCGGAACCGCCTTCACGAATTTCACGGACCTGTCATATCCACAAATTTCAGATAAATAACCGGAATGTTTTTACGCTAAGTCCAAAATCCAAAAAAGCTAAGGGCAGTCATATTCTGTATCTGCACGGGGGAGCCTATGTCCAGAACTTCAATATATTTCATTGGTGGTTCCTGTCTAAATTAGTAGAAAAGCTGGATTGCACTATTACTGCACCCGATTATCCGCTGGCGCCTGCCGCTACCTGTAAAGATGCTTTTGCCTTAGCGGAAACACTTTATAAGCAATTGATAGAAAAAATAGATCCGGCAGACCTTGTTCTCATGGGGGATTCGGCGGGCGGTGGATTTGCCCTGGCGTTAGCACAAAAAATGAGGGATGAAAAAATTCCCCAACCCGGCCAGATCATTTTACTTTCTCCCTGGCTGGATATAACGCTTAGCAATCCCGGCATACATGAAATTGACGGTATTGATCCTTTCTTAGGGATAGAAAGCCTTCGGCGGATCGGGAAAGTATATGCAGGAGAAAGCAGCCCCGATCATTATTTGCTAAGCCCGATCAATGGGTCACTGGAAGGCCTTGGTAAAATATCGGTATTTATCGGTTCAAAAGATATCCTTGCGGCCGATACCAGGAAATTAAAATCCCTTGCCGAATCAAAAGGAATTGACCTGAATTATTATGAATATAAAGATATGATCCACGTGTGGATGCTCCTGAATTTCCCGGAATCAAAAAAAGCCAGGAAAGAAATTATGGAACTGATCAGGCATCATGAGAAATAATTAGCATTTCTGCGGGACCTCATGCCGGGATGAGGAATCCGCAGGAAAGAACGGATTTTTTAATCATCATATCCGCTTTTGATAACAGTCGAAATCATTTTGAACTGTTCATTTGCATTGAAGCAATGCGGGGCATTTGCAGGTATCACAATGCCGTCTCCTAATTTAAGCTGGTATTTTTTATCATTAATAGTAACTTCTGCTGCCCCGTCAATGATCTGGATATAAGTGTCAAAAGGAGAAGTTTTTTCCGCTAATTCTTCGCCGGTGTCGAACGAGGTTATACTAATATTCCCGGTCGTCTTTTTAATTATGGTTTTGCTGACAACGGCATTAGGGACATATTCAATGATTTCGACAATAATATGCACCTTTGATTTTTCCATTTCACTGGGAACAGGTGGCGTGCTTTTACCGGGAAGGCCTGTTGGATTATTTTTATTTTTTTCCATTTTTTGTTGTATTTAATATTATAAAATATAAGAGCTCGGTCTGAACCGCTTATTTCCAACATTACCCATTAAACAAGTTACCTTAATTTACATATTTAGCAGGGCGTCGAAACTGAATATTCAACTATCTTTGAAATAAATCATACAAATAACGCCTTTTTCAACAAGCACATTACAACTTGTTTTAATAGCGATAACAAACGGCATTCACATTCATGCCAGCACCCACAGAGGCAAACAAAATCACATCCCCTGGTATAAGTTGGTGATGCGTCACCTTTTCCTTTCTTACAAGATCATACAGGGAAGGAACGGTCGCCACCGAACTATTCCCCAGCCAATGAATACTCATCGGCATGATATGCTCCGGTGGTGTCGATATCCCATATAATTGGTAAAGTCGTTTGATAATACTTTCATCCATTTTTTCATTGGCCTGGTGAATAAACACCATCTTCAATTGACGAATATCCACACCGCTTTTATCCAGGCAATCCTTCATAGCAACCGGCACATATTTCAAAGCAAATTCATAGACTTTGTGTCCGTTCATCTTAAGATAACGGGTAGGGGAGTCAGTGCCGGGATAAAATGATTGGCCCATATAGATATAATCTATATCCTCCGATGAATGGGTTTGAATGGAAGAGGTAAGTAAACCGGAGCCCAGTTCGCCTGTTTCCCTATATTCCAGTACGGCCGCTCCCGCGCCATCACTGAAGATCATGCTGTCACGATCATATACATCAATAACACGCGATAAGGTATCTGCACCTATGATCAAGGCTTTCCTGGCCAGCCCCGCTTTGAAGAATGCATCGGCCTGTATAATGGCCAGCACCCACCCGGGACAACCAAATAATACATCATAGGCTATACAACCGGGATTCCGGATACCTAACTGGTGCTTGATCAGGCTGGCTATTGTAGGGACCGTAACGGTTTGACTGTCATGCTTGGTCACATTGCCGAAATTATGTGCCACAATCAGTTGATCTATTTCTTCCGGATTGACCCCACTATCAGTAAGGGCTTCCTGGGCTGCGATGGCCCCGATATCCGAAGTATTTAATTCATCGGTTGAATAACGGCGCTCGGCAATTCCGGTAATTTTTTTAAAATTTTCCACTACTTCCTGCGGTCGCATCGTAAGTGGCTGCTGATCCATAGAATAAAACACCTGCTCTGCAAATTCAATGTTTTTTTGTATCACAGTAGGAATGTAACAGCCGGTTCCGGTAATGATTGAATGAAACATATGCAGGATAAAAATTGATTGATTATACCGGCCTGGTTAGCCGATGAACTGCTGCTAAATTTGTTGCCATGCGATTATTAACAACAATAGCCACCTGCCCGCAAGATTGCCTCCACTGTCAAGCAGATATTACCAGGATTTACAAGTTAAGAAAAAAGATTGTTAGCTACTTGTATCCACACTTTTTTTGCACTTCGATTAATTCCTTTGTAATGATCATAATAAATGAACCTAAAACTCATTCCTGTCGGATGGATACATCACAAAGCAACATACAATAAAGGAGCAATGTTTTCCCTGATAATTGTCAAATTTCATAATGAGTTAAGTCATTTTTTACCTATTTGCCTGGTTTTTACATTCGCATAGAATTTAATGATGAAGAATACCGTATGGCTATCTTCATTTTCTTTGCTGCACATTGGTATTTATCTTTATTTACACAAACTTTCTTTTATCACCGGTATGCCTCGCACACCGCTTTTACCATGAATAGATCCTGGGAACGTTTCTTCTATATATTTTCATATATCACACAAGGATCATCATATATGAGTCCACGGGCTTATGCCATTATGCACCGGATACATCATGCCTATACGGATACCAAAAAAGATCCTCATTCCCCCCGGTTTTCAAAGAATGTAGTCGCCATGTTGATACGGACGAATAAGATCTATCTGGGCATCTACAAAAATACGCTGCCGGTTGATGAAAAATTTATGAAAAATGTACCCGACTGGCCGGCATTTGACAGGTGGGCCCTTACCTGGAAATCGTCCATTTTCTGGAGTCTGTTTTATACAGGCTATTATATTTATTTTGCCACCGCCTGGTGGATGTATCTGCTGGTGCCGGTGCATATCTTAATGGGACCTGTGCATGGCACTATTGTCAATTGGTTTGCGCATAAATATGGATACAGGAATTTTAATGTGAATATTACCTCGCGCAATTTATTGCCCTTTGACCTGGTGATGGAGGAGGAAGCCTATCATAATAATCATCATAAATATCCATCACGCATAAATTTCGGTGGGATACGCTGGCATGAAATTGACCCGGTATATCCCATCATCCGTTTACTGAATTGGTGGGGAGTGATCAGATTAAAAGAATTGTCGGTAAAACGGGTCGAGACCGAGTTTTAAGTTGCAGAATGATGATTACTGTCCCTCGTAAGTAGGATTTCCAGGGGTTTTTGCATCTACCCTGCCCGTTTGCTCCTATTTCCCCTCTGGATATGAGAACAATCAACGCTAATGGTGATGGTCATCAGTGATTTAAGTGGATAGCTAAAACTAAATTCGTATCTAAACAGAAAGTTATGAATCCCATTTTAACACCGGAAATACGTGAAATAATAGAAGCTGTCCATTACCGCCCCGCTATTTCCATAATTATACCTTTTGAACCAAAAATGGGTTTAAAAACCGAGTTGGCCCATTCGCTAAAGACCTCGGCCGATAAAGTTGAATTGGAATTAAGGGAAAATTACCCGGTTGAAATGGCCACCATGATGATGCATAAATTAAGAGCTATAATCAGAAACCTGAATTTCAATACTCATAAAAAGAGTATTGCCATTTATCTCTCTCCGGTGTTTGAAAAAGTACTCTACCTGGACATAGCTGTGGAAGAAAAGATTATCGTGAATGAATCATTTGAAATCCGTGACCTGGTTTACTGTAAAAAGCAGCTTCACAAATACCTTGTTTTGCTGCTGAGCGGAAACGAAAGCAGGATCTACCTTGGAAATTCGAGCACATTTGTTCCGATCGTAACCGACACACCGGCATCCATATTTGCCTATGTCAACGAAGTACCGGAACGGGTAGCGAACTTTTCGGATATTTCGGAGCGAAAAGAAATAATGATGAATAAGTTCCTCCGGCATATTGATAACTCCCTGGATATTATTCTTAATGCTTACCGCCTGCCCCTTTTTGTATTGGGAACAAAAAGGTTGCTGGGTCATTTTAAAAAACTGACCAGGCATGCAGGATCGGTTGTTGAATTTGTTCATGGCAATTATGAAAAGGTTACGGAACAGCAATTAAAAGAAATTCTGGAGCCAAACATTACAGACTGGAAAAAAGTGATGCAAAGAGATCTGCTGAATCAATTAGAAGAGGCCGGGGGAAAACACAAACTGGCCATCGGAATGAAAGAGGTATGGCGGGAAGCTATGAATCATAATGGGCGCCTCCTGGTGGTAGAAAAGTGTTATATGTATGCCGCCGAAAAAGGAGGGCGTGAGGAAGTGATTAATAAAGCGACTGAGCCTTACAACAAATATTCTTACATAAAGGACGCTGTGGATGACGTTATTGAAAAAGTACTCGAAAATGGTGGAGATGTGGAATTTGTAGATGAAGATTTACTGCGCGATTATCATCAAATTGCGCTTATTCGATATTATTAAACCCAAAAATCAGTTTTATGAAATCTATCCTGGTAGCAACCGATTTTTCTACCGCAGCTTCAAATGCTGTTGATTATGCTGCCAACATGGCTATGGCTATCAATGCAGACCTGTTTATACTCCATGTATACCCCATACCGGTTATCTACAGTGAAGTGCCCATCGCTATCAATGAAGAAGATTTGCGGTGGGATGCTGAAAAGGCCATCCATGAATTAAAAGACCGGTTAACAGAAAAAACAGCGGGTAAACTCAAAATAACTACTGAAATCAGGATGGGAATTTTTTTCCAGGAGCTTAAAGCAGTTTGCGATCAGATCAAGCCTTATACGGTGGTCATGGGTAGCCAGGGTACATCAGCTTCGGATCGGTTGTTATTTGGCAGTCATACGGTCCACACGATGAAATACCTGAGATGGCCATTGATTTCGGTGCCATTGGGGGCTGCATTCTCTACAGTCAAAAATATTGGGTTTGCCTGCGATTTTGGCCAGGTGGCCGACACGACACCGGTGGATGAAATTAAAATGCTTGTAAATGATTTTCATGCAAAATTGCATGTCCTGAATACCGGTAAAAAAGAAGTATTTAATCCTGATATAGTTTTTGGATCAGGGCAACTGCAGGAAATGCTGGCAGCTTTACATCCCGAATACCATTACATCACGCATGAAGATACAGATGAAGGTATCATGGATTTTGCCGAAAAAAATCATATTGATCTGCTGACAGTTTTACCAAAACGACATGGCCTGCTCGATCAGATGATACATAAAAGTCATACCAAAAATTTGGTTCTACATTGTCATGTACCGGTAATGGCGCTTCACCAATAAATGATCAGGTAATGAATACGTATATTATTCCATTTAAAGAAATCAGCATATCTGATGTACCGAAGGTGGGAGGTAAAAACGCGTCGTTAGGAGAAATGTTTTCAAAGCTTTCCTCAAAAGGAATACAGGTTCCTGATGGTTTTGCTACCACGGCTTTTGCTTTCCAGGAATTCCTGACACAAAATTCCCTGCCGGCCCCATTGCATAAACTGATGGAGAACTTAGACAGGAAGAATTATTCAAACCTGGTAGAAATTGGAGAAAAAGCAAGAAAACTAATGATGAATGCTGACCTTCCGGAAAAGTTTCAATCAGCCATTGTGAAGGCCTACCAGGAGCTAAGTGGTCAAACAGATCTGGAAGTAGCTGTCAGAAGCAGTGCTACGGCCGAAGATTTGCCACAGGCAAGTTTTGCGGGACAACATGAATCATATCTTAATATCAAGGGAGAAAATGCATTACTTCAGGCTGTGAAAAAATGTTACACTTCACTTTTTACAGACAGGGCCATAAAATATCGCGAAGACAATGGATTTGCCTATGAAAAAGTGGCATTATCCGTGGGCATTCAAAAGATGGTTCGTTCGGACAAAGCCTGTTCGGGTGTCGGTTTTACTCTGGAGCCTGAATCGGGATTCCGTGATATCATTCACCTCGCAGGTGTCTGGGGATTGGGAGAAAATATTGTACAGGGCACCGTTACTCCGGATGAATTTTTTGTGTTCAAACCCACTTTATTACAAGGGAAAAATGCGATCATTCAAAAAAAATTAGGGGAAAAGGCAAAGACGATGATCTATGGGTCGGATGAAAACAATCCCGTTATCAATATCCCTACCCCCAAAGAAAAACAGGAACAATTCGTTTTGACCGACCAGGAAATAATTACCCTGGCGAATTGGGCGTTACGTATCGAAAATCATTATGGGAAACCGATGGATATTGAATGGGCCAAAGACGGCCTCAGCCAGGAGATGTTTATCATTCAGGCCAGACCGGAAACAGTTCATTCCCAAAGAAACCCGTTGCTGATCAAAGAATACAAATTGTTGAAAAAGGGGGAAGTATTAGCACAGGGTGAAGCCATTGGTTCCAAAATAGCGACAGGAAAAGCAAGAATATTGCAATCGCCTGAACAGGAAGGCAAATTACTTCCGGGGGAAATTATAGTGACGGATTTAACCAGCCCTGACTGGGACCCGGTTTTAAAGAATGCAGGGGCCATTATTACCAATAAGGGTGGCAGAACAAGTCATGCTTCTATTGTGGCAAGGGAACTGGGCGTTCCGGCGATTGTAGGTTGTGGCAATGCAACGGAGAAGATTATGGATGGAGAACTGATAACGGTTTCCTGCTGTGAAGGGAAAACCGGTTTTGTATATAAGGGGGAGATCAATTATACAGAAACAGAAATAGATTTCTCCCAGATCAAAAAACCCGATAGCACCGAAGTAATGCTGATCGCAGGTGATCCGGATCAGGCATTCAAATTGTCTTTCTACCCCAACGACGGTGTTGGATTGATGCGTATTGAGTTCATTATTACGCATGCCGTACAAATTCATCCCATGGCCCTGGTAAAGTTTGATGAATTGAAGGATCCTGTCCTGATACAAAAGATCCAGGAACTGACCCACCACTACCCGGATAAAGAGAAATATTTCGTGGATAAACTGGCGCAGGGTATAGCTACAATTGCCGCCGCGTTTTATCCTAAAGATGTTATTGTAAGAATGAGTGATTTTAAAACCAATGAATATGCCAATCTTATCGGGGGTAAAGATTTTGAACCAAAAGAAGAGAACCCCATGATTGGGTTCCGGGGCGCCTCCCGGTATTATAATGTTTTATATAAAGAAGGATTCCGGCTGGAATGTGAAGCGATCAAACAAGTGAGAAATCAAATGGGGCTGGTAAATGTAAAAGTGATGATCCCTTTCTGCCGCACGGTGGAAGAAGGAAGTAGGGTAATTGAGGAAATGAGAACGAATGGTCTTGACAGAAGCAAAGATGAAACGCTGGAAATATACGTCATGGCCGAAATTCCAAGCAATGTATTATTAGCCGAAGAATTTGCTCAGCTATTCGATGGTTTTTCTATCGGTTCCAATGATCTTACGCAACTGACCCTGGGTATCGACCGGGATTCAGCTATCATCAGCAATTTATTTAGCGAACAAAATAAAGCGGCTAAACAGATGATAGCCATGATGATCCAAAAAGCCAAAAAAGCAGGTACTAAAATTGGCCTCTGCGGGCAGGCCCCAAGTGATTTCCCTGAATTCGCACAATTCCTGGTCGAACAGGGAATCAACAGTATATCTTTTAACCCTGATGCATTGCTGAAAGGAATTGAAAATATAAAGAAAGCGGAATCCAATGCACTGGTAAAAACAGAATAAAAAAACAGGAACGATTAAGATGTGATGAAAAAATAGGAACACTATAAAGCTGATAACCGGGAACAAAATATGAAAAGAATCCATTCCGGGTAAGCTGAAAAAGGAAAAGCCGAACACCTCATTACAAAGTAGGCAAAAAGATTATTTGTATGAAAAAAATAAAAAGAATGAGTATGGCCATAATCCTGGCCATTTCATTATCGGGGCTAACCGGTTGTGATATCACATCTTTACTGACGACCGGTGTGCAATACAGCAATCCTTCCTGGGCGCCTCCCTATTCTCCCGGGGCAAGGTATTATTACCTGCCCGATATTGAGACTTATTACGATTTATCAAACCAGGATTTTGTTTACCTGGATAACGGTCAGTGGTTGTTTTCGTCAACATTGCCATCCTTTTATAGTGGGTATGATTTATACAATGGTTTTGTAGTAACGCTTGATTATAATATATTCCAGCCCTGGATGCATCACCAGACTTACATATCGCATTATCCCCGTTACTATTACCGGAATACGTACCGTGACCAGGATATGTCAACGATCAGGGGCTTCAATGAAAATGAACGCAAACCTATTTACTGGAGGCAGGAAGACAGGAACAGGATAAATGACCTAAGAAAAAATGATAACCCGGGAAAAAGACAGGAGATCATCCGCCCGCCCCAAAAGCCAAATTATGATAGTAAAAACATTGGACAACCTGTAAAAGTGAAACCTAATATGAGAGAAAATAAAAGGGGAAATAAAAAGAACGATCATCAAAATTAATCAATTAGAAAACGCCTGCCGGAACTTGCCATTCAGTACCCCATTTGATACGGATAACAATTAAGGTGGCTGTATCTAAGAAGTGGTAAATAGCACCAAGTTGAGACGGTGATGAATGATATATAAGTATATTCTCTTTTCGTTATTCATAATACTGTTCCTGAAACTATTAACCAGTGCGTATACTGATCGTTTTGATTGAAAAATAAAGAAAAAAAATAGTTGTCTTCCGGGAGCCCGGGTCGCGAAGCGGGAGGGCCCTTAACCATAGCATCATGTCATTAGCAACAAACCTGAAGATATTTTTTAATGAGGCCGGCAATCTTTCCCGCTTCACGGGCCGTTTTTTTAAACAATGGTTCAAACCACGCTATGAAACAGCAGAGTTAGGAAGACAATGTTTTGTTATTGGTTATAAATCATTGCCGTTAATAGGGTTAACGGCTTTCATCCTGGGGTTAGTATTAACCATTCAGTTACGTCCATCCCTTATAGATTATGGGGTCGAATCTCAACTGCCCGCCATTGTGGGCATTGCCGATGTACGGGAAATAGGGCCTGTTATAACTGCCTTGATATTTGCGGGAAAAATCGGGAGCAGCATTGGAGCTGAACTCGGTTCCATGAATGTAACAGAACAGATAGATGCCATGGAAGTCAGTGGCACCAACCCTTTTAAATACCTGGTAGTGACCAGGGTGTTGGCGGCCACTTTCATGCTGCCCGTATTGGTCATGATGGGGATCGCCATTTCCTTATATGGTTCTTATCTCGGGGTCAATATCCACGGGGTAACCAGTTTTCATTTATTCTGGAAGCAGGTATTCGATAGCCTCTCATTTACTGATGTGTTACCGGCATTTATAAAGAGTTATTTTTTTGGCTTCGCGGTGGGAATGATCGGGTGTTATAAAGGTTATAACAGCAGTAAAGGAACAGAAGGTGTTGGACGCTCAGCAAATTCAGCTGTGGTGCTCTCGTCTGTTATGATTTTTGTTATTGATCTGCTGGTGGTGCAGGTGACGGATGTATTAGGACTAAATTAAACAATATGATGGCCGAAAAAAACCAGGTACAAAATATAGAAAAGCCTTTACCTGGTGAGCAGATATTGATCATTCGTCATTTGCACAAATCGTTTGGTAACAATCATGTCCTGGTTGATTTTAACCTTGAACTTAAAAAAGGTGAATCGGTTGTAGTGCTGGGAAAATCCGGTTCCGGTAAATCGGTGCTGATAAAATGTATTATCGGCCTGATGAAACCTGACCAGGGAAGCATAGAAATGTTTGGGAAAAATATTCCGGATATTAATGAAGAGGAATTGGATAAAATCAGGGCTAAAGTGGGTTTCCTGTTCCAGAGCAACGCCTTATATGATTCTATGACCGTCAGGGAAAATATTGAATTTCCTTTGCGCCGGCACTGGATCAGGGTTTCACAGGCTGAAGTAAATAAAATGGTTTTGGAATCCCTGGAAGATGTTGGACTGGCTCATACGATTGATATGATGCCGGCGGAATTATCCGGAGGAATGCGGAAAAGGATCGCACTGGCCCGCACATTGATCTTACGACCGGAGATCATTTTATATGATGAACCCACCACCGGGCTCGACCTGATCACCGGCAAAGAGATCATTGAATTAATGATAGAAATTCAGAAGAAATACAAGACTTCTTCCCTTATTATATCACATGATATGAACTGTGTACGCATGGCCGGTAACAGGGTGGCGATACTGACAGAAGGGAGGTGTTATGCTCTTGGTACCTATGAGCAGTTACAACTAAACACGGACCCATTGGTTAAACAATTTTTTGAATAATTGAATTTATGGCTAAAAAGGTTATTAATAGTGTAAAACTGGGCGCATTTATCATAGGGGGTATGTTATTCCTCGTTCTCCTGCTGTACATGATCGGGAAGAACAGTAACTTATTCGGGGCTACCTATAAGCTGAAAGCAAGATTTGAAAATATACAGGGACTGGTTACCGGCAATAACGTCCGTTTCTCAGGTATCGAAGTAGGCACCGTAAAAAGAATAAAGATCCTGGATGACACAACCATTGAGATAACGATGATCATTGAAAAGAAAATGTTGAAGATCCTCCGGAAAAACGCGGTGGTTTCTATCGGGAGTGAGGGCTTAGTGGGAAATAAAGTAGTTAATATTGTTCCCGCCAGGATACCCGGCCCGCTGGCAGCAGAAGGTGATATACTGAATACAAGAAAAACAGTAAGTACGGAGGAAATGCTGGAAACACTTTCCAAATCCAATAATAATATAGTAGAGATAACGGCCGGTTTAAAAACAACAGTACAACGTATTAACAACAGCAACGCTTTATGGTCTTTGCTGAATGATGAATCAATCCCACGGGATGTAAGAAATTCTATCAGCAATATCCGGTTGGCTACCGTCAAAGCCCGCAATATGGCAGATAACTTAAATGCCATTGTAATGGATGTAAGAAATGGGAAAGGTTCGGTTGGCACCCTGTTAAAAGACACTTCTTTTGCACAAAACCTGAATGAGGCGGTCTTAAAAATACAGGCTGTGGGCAATGAAGCCCAGTCGTTAGCTGTGGAGATCAAACAGGTAGTGACGGGCATACAAAAGGATATCAACACGGGGAAAGGAACAGTCAATGCCTTGCTTAAAGATTCCCTGATGACATTAACAATAAACACGAGTCTTGAAAATATTCAAAAAGGCACCGATGGTTTTAACCAGATCATGGAAGCCTTAAAACATAACTTCTTATTCCGGGGCTATTTCAAAAAACTGGAAAAGAAAAAGCCAAAATAAAATAGTAAGGGTTACCCCTCCTGGATAAGCAAAAAAGGTAAAAGCGATTGACAAAGCTTTAATCTTCCCCTTCCTCTACACAAATATAACGCTGCGCAAATGATAATGCACCGGCCCTTTCCCGGTGCTGACAGGTATCATCATGATAAATGAGGGCTATCATTCATGCCCCCTTTATTTGCCTATAACTTACATCATTAACAAAAATATTTTTTATGAATAACACAACTAAAATACTGGTAGCATTTGGCGCCGGGGCTGCAACTGGTGCCATCCTGGGAATTCTATTTGCTCCCGATAAAGGAAGCGAGTTAAGAAGGAAAATCAATGAACAGGGTAAAAAAGTGGCCGATGATGTAAAAGGGAAATTTCAGAAAGGAAAAGAAAAGTTCAATGATCTGAAAGATGATCTGGGTCAGGCCATAAGCGAAAAAGTGGAAGACTTTGTCTGATAAGGTGTAAGGATTTCCGGCAGTTTCAGGGGGGAAGGTCAGGGAAATCTTTATTCTAATTCAGGTACCTGATTTTTTGAGCCTTGGTAATAAAGGCTGGGTTTTAAAAATACCGGTAATTATATACGGTATATGGGTAACTATCCGGCCTTTTTATCGAACCCGGCATGGCGTGTTTTTAGGGGTAGTATTTTTCAACTCTCTGTCTCTTGGAGGGTGGTTTCCCTGATCAGTCATTTTAAATGAACCGCCCCGAACCGCTTACCCCGGTTTTTACACTGAAAAACAGGAGCAAATCCGTTTTATTGATAATAGTCAGGCCTGGTACTGACATGTATCAGCAATAAAAGAAGGCGTTTTGAAAGAACTTAGCAAAGGTTGAACCGGTTAAAAAACACCGGGCTGTACATGCTGCTGACTGCCACAAATAAAAAGGAGGATTCACATCAATTTGAGGCCATTTTTAAATATGCCGCGATGGGTATTCTTATTATCGATGGCGGCGGGAAAATCACCGCTATCAACCCATTTGCTTTGAAAGAATTTGGTTACACCCTGAAGGAGGTGATCAATAAAAAAATTGAATTTCTGATCCCTCCCCGCTTTCACAAAAAACATATTCAGCACCGGGGGAAATATTTTAAAAGCCCCTATTCCCGACCCATCGGTACCGGGAAGTGTTTGTTTGCCGTTAAAAAAAACGGCGAAGAATTCCCGGTGGAAATTAACCTGGGTAATTATTATAATAGCGGGGAAAAATATGTGATCGCCTTTATCAGCAATATTACCGTCCGCAAAAAAGAAGAAGCAGAAATTGATAAGCTGCATGATGAATTGGAGGCCACGGTAGAACAGCGTACCAACGACCTGATGGAACTCCTCCGGCAACTTCAATTGTCAAAAGATGTACTGGAAAAGGCGCTCTCCTTCCAGAAGGCCGTCCTTGATAATGCGGGCGTCATGATTATCGCCACGGATAAAGAAGGATTGATAAAACTGTTCAACCCGGAAGCAGCGCTTAATATAGGGTATCATGAATCGGAGGTTGTTAATAAAAAAACCCCCCTGTTATTTCATGTCCCTGCTGAAATTGCCACCCGGCGAAATAAATTGTCCAATGAATTTGGAATTACGTTTAAAAATGATTTTGAAGTTATGGTGGAAAAAGCCATCCGGAATATTCACGAAGAAGA
>JADGPW010000229.1 GCA_017882265.1 Chitinophagaceae bacterium
CTATCCTATTGCCGCTACTTATATGAACACAGTTCCCAACGGAACATCACCCTGGGTAATGCCTGGAACTTATATTGTAAAACTTATCGTGGATGGAAAGTCATTGTCACAAACACTGATCATTAAAATGGATCCGAGAGTTAAGACATCTGTTGCTGATCTGCAAATGCAATTTGATCTGTCTTTGCAATGCTACCGTGAAAGAGGAGAATGCCAGGCCATACTGCAGGATATTCATGCATTTCGTTCCAGGCTTCAATCACAATTGACCAATGCGGAGAATAGTGTGGCCAATAAATTAGGGCCGAGAGAAAAAGAAGCTGGTCTGCTTGAAAATACTCCACAGGGAAGCACGGAACCTAGTTTTGGAAGACTGAATAATTTGTTGGGCGCTCTTTTCAATTTATTGCAGGAAAGCGATATGCCTGCTACTACGCAAATGGTAGCTGCGGCGGCAGATATTAAAAAACAATTTACCCTGTTAGTAACGAAATGGGCAGAATTAAAAAGTAAACAATGATACCATGGTCACACAAACACCCTGGATAGAAAGAAAATTCGATTTTAATTTCCCGGTGGGGTTATTCCCTGTCATCGTGGAAAGGTTAAGAGGAACAATACCCCAATTGGAAGCTATGCTGAAAAATGTTCCTATCGAAAAGTTGAATAAAAAACAGGAAGGCAAATGGTCAATAAAAGAAGTGGTGGGTCACTTGTATGATCTTGAAGAACTATGGAAAGGAAGAATCGATGATTTCCTGGCGCAGATGCCTACCCTTCGGGCCGCTGATATGAGTAATACAAAAACGGAAAAAGCTGGTCACCAAACAAAGGAAATTGATGAATTACTCAGGCAGTTCATTGATGCCAGGAATAAACTGGTCAGCCGGGTGGCTGATTTTGATGAACGCAAAGCCTCCCTTTCCGCCCTGCATCCCCGTTTGCAAAAACCCATGCGCCTGGTAGATTCTCTTTTCTTTGCCGCCGAGCACGATGATCATGAACTGACCAAGATCAGGCGATTATTGAATGATTAGGCTTATATTAATTATTATTAATGGAGTAGTTGATATATGGCAACTGCTTAATATATAAGCTGTTGCCTATAAAATGCAATCCCTTATCTTTGCGACCATTCACCTTGTATTGTAAATTAAATACGATTATGGCAGATATTTTTGAAAGATTGTTGAAGAATGCCGGCCCGCTTGGCCAGCATCGTGAACGGGCACATGGCTATTTTGCTTTTCCAAAACTGGAAGGCAATATCGCCAACCGTATGATATTCCGGGGCAAGGAAATGATCATCTGGAGTTTGAATAATTACCTCGGACTGGCCAATCATCCCGAAGTCCGTAAAGCGGATGCAGACGGTGCAAAGGAATTCGGGCTCGCTTTGCCGATGGGCGCCCGCATGATGAGTGGCAATAGTAATAATCATGAACAACTGGAAGAAGAATTAGCGGCATTTGTAATGAAAGAGGATTGCGCCCTTTTCAATTATGGCTACCAGGGCATGGTTAGCCTTATTGACGTATTATGTGGCCGCCATGATGTGATCGTGTATGACGGCGAAAGTCATGCGTGTATCATTGATGGTCTGCGATTACACCCGGGTCATCGTTTTGTATTTAAGCATAACGATATGGATGATTTTGAAAAACAGCTTCAGCGTGCATCCAACCTGATCGAAAAACAAAAATCGGGTGGCATACTTGTTATCACCGAAGGTGTATTTGGTATGGCCGGCGACCAGGGCAAACTGAAAGAGATCGTTGCCTTAAAAGATAAATATGAATTTCGTTTACTGGTTGATGATGCACATGGTTTTGGTACGCTGGGTGCCACAGGTGCCGGCGCAGGTGAAGAACAAGGGGTGCAGGACAAGATCGATCTGTATTTCTCTACTTTCGCGAAATCAATGGCTTCCATCGGCGCTTTTATTGCCGGTGATAAAAAGATCATTGATTATATCCGTTATAATATCCGGTCCCAGATATTTGCCAAGAGTTTACCAATGGCCCTGGTCATCGGCAACCTGAAACGCCTGGAGCTGCTGCGTACAAGACCTGAATTGAAAGACAAGCTTTGGGAAAATGCGTTGAAACTTCAAAAGGGCTTAAAGGAAAGAGGGTTTGATATAGGTAAAACGGATTCCGTGGTTACACCCGTATATATGAAAGGTGGTTTGGAAGAAGCTACCGCCATGGTAATGGACATTCGTGAAAACTATTATATTTTCTGTTCGATCGTGGTGTACCCCGTGATCCCAAAAGGAAATATCATTTACCGTCTTATTCCTACCGCTGTGCATACCGATGAGGATATCCTGAAAACACTGGAGGCCTTTTCAGCCACCAAAAAGAAACTGGATGCCGGCGAATACCAGGCTGATGATATTCCGGATATGGCCGAAGTGGCTGCCAAGCGATTTGATTATATGATGGATAAACCACGAAATAAATAATCTTACTACCTATTAGTACCGATCGTAATTGAGGCTGTCTCAAAAGCAGATTATTTGCCGGTAAGACGGGAAGGCAGTAAGAAATCATTAATTGAAAATCAACACTTCCCGTCTTCCCGCCCTTACCGGCTATTTTATATAATAGCAGTTTTGAAACGGCCTATTTTTATTTGTACGGCAAATGCAATTGCCACCTTTCCACTACATTTATACCCCGCTTTCGCCATAGCCATGGCGGATAAACTATATAAATTCAATTACCATGCGTAAGCTTTTCCTCCTCCTTTTTTTATTGCCCTTACTTGGTTCAGCGCAAAAGAAACAGATCAGTTTAGAAGACATTTATAAAAACGGAACCTTCCGTGGAGAATTTGTCCCGGCTGATTTCGGACAAACCACCAAGGATACGGATATCAATCCTAAGGAACTGAAAGACGAGAATGGGAAGACCTTTGACCGTTTTGAGGATATTATTTACAGTTCCACTCAACCCAACACCGTGTTGATACGGAAGGGAGTGGAACAGATCTACCGTCGTTCTTCAAAGGCATTCGTGTACCTCTATGATGCGCTGTCCAAAAAACTGACCAAACTCGATAATGAAAAGCTGATGCACCCGACCTTATCACCCGATGGCAGCAAGATCGCCTATGTAAAAGATAATAATCTTTACCTCTATGATATCGCCACGAAAAGTACCCGGGCTATCACCACGGATGGAAAATGGAATTTTATTATCAATGGCAACTGCGACTGGGTCTACGAAGAAGAGTTTGAATTTACCCAGGCTTACCAGTGGAGCCCCAAAGGCAGTTATATTGCTTACTACCGTTTTGATGAAAGCAATGTAAAGGAATACCAGTTCACTCAATTTGATAATTCCTATAATAAACAATATACCTACAAGTATCCGAAAGCAGGCGAGGAAAACTCGAAAGTGGAAATCCATATCTATGATGTGGCCAGCAACAAAGATGTAAAAGCACAATATGAACAGGGTGATATTTACATTCCCCGCATCAAATGGACAAGAGATGATAATTCCCTGGTAGTATATTGGCTGAACCGGCACCAGGATGACCTGAAATTACTCCTTACAAATGCCTCCACCGGCGCCAGTAATACGCTCTACGAAGAAAAGAATAAATATTTTGTAGAGATCAATGATGACTGGTGGTTCCTGAATGATGGTCAGCATTTTTTATTTACCAGTGAAATGAATGGTTTCCGGCACCTGTACCTCTATAGCATGGATGGAAAAACGCAAACCCAGGTCACAAAAGGAAATTATGAGGTCACTGATGTAAACGGTGTAGATGAAGCCAACAAAAGGATATTCTTTACGTTAGCTTATCCCCGCCCTATGGACAGGAATCTGTTCGTCACTGATTTTAACGGGAAAAAAACCACCCAGCTTACAGAGGGCGAGGCCTGGCACCGCATCGTATTGAATGATAGCTTTTCCCGGTTCTACGATTACCGTTCTGACCTGAATACGCCGCAAACAGTAACCTTAAATGAGATCACGGTAAATAAAAAGAAAGATATCGGGGTAAAACTTTTAAAAACGGTAAATGAAAGCGTAAAGCTGAAAACGAAACTGGATGATTTCGCTATCGGCAAGGCTGAATTCATCCGTGTTCCCAACAGTAAGGGTGATACACTCAATGGCTGGTTGCTGAAACCACCAGGTTTTGATCCTTCCAAAAAATACCCTGTTCTTTTTTGCAATTATGGCGGACCCGGATCGCAGCAGGTCGCCAATCGTTATGGGGCTGTCAGTATGTGGCACCAGTTGCTGGCGGAAAGAGGCTTTATCGTAGTCAGCGTGGATAATACAGGTACCGGGTTCCGGGGTGAAGAATTTAAAAAGAAAACCTACCTGCAGTTAGGAAAGTTTGAAATAGAAGATCAGATAGATGCCGCCAAATACCTTGGCAATATGTCATTTGTCGATAAGAACAATATCGGGCATTGGGGCTGGAGTTATGGCGGATTCATGAGTTCGCTGGCTATTACCAAAGGCAACGAGGTTTTTAGCGCTGCCGTAGCCGTAGCCCCGGTCACTTCCTGGAGATTCTATGATAATATCTATACAGAAAGGTATATGCGCACCCCCCAGGAAAATGCCAAAGGATATGATGATAACTCACCGCTCAACCATACGGATATGATCAAAGGCAAATACCTCCTCATTCATGGTATGGCAGATGATAATGTGCATTTCCAGAATGCGACCCAGATGATCACGGCGCTGGTAAAAAGCAATATTGATTTTGAAAGCGCTTATTATCCCAACAAGAACCATAGTATTTCCGGCCAGATGGATAATACCACCTTCCATCTCTGGAGTAAGATGACCAACTGGATAATGGATAACCTGGGGAATGAGAATACCCAAAAATCAAACCAGCCGGTGAAATCGCAAAAGGCTTTTTAGAGAAGTCGGAAAGACCGAAAGTCAGGAAGTCCGGAAGACGAATCCACAAGATCATAATGTTCCTATGACTTAGGGAAGTCCGAAAGTCAGAAAGTCAGGAAGTCGGAAAGACGAGTCCACAAGATCATAATGTTCCTATGATATCCGGAAAAATTCTTCCGGACTTCCCGACTTCCCGACTTCCCGACTTCCGGACTTCTCCCAAAAAAAGAACCCCGACTAAAAGTCGGGGGCCCTAATCAAAAACCATTAACCATTAAACCTTATCCTATGAAAATTCAGGTCTAATATCGTTAATAATAATTTAACACAAAATATTATACCCGGTTTTTACCCCCCTGTGACAGAAATATGTCTTAATAACTATAATTATTGACTTTACTCAAGGTTCTGGTACTTCCTTTTCCTATGATAGCAGTTTGCATATGGTTGCGCAAACGATTGATTCAATTATTGTAACTTCAATAACTTTCGGAGCCTTTAAAGGTTGATATTGATATGAAAAAAATAGTAGTAGCCATAACCGGCGCCAGCGGTTCATTGTACGCAGAGATCTTATTGAATAAACTGACTATGGCCCGAAACCAATGGAAAGAGCTTGCGGTGGTCATGACGGATAACGCACGCCTGGTCTGGAAAACAGAGTTGGATAACGATTCCTGGAAAGACCTACCCGTACAACTTTACAACACGACTGATTTCACCGCTCCTTTTGCTTCCGGCTCCGGGCAGTATGATACCATGATCATCATCCCCTGCTCTATGGGCACCCTGGGTCGTATTGCCGCCGGTATTTCAAATGATCTGATTACAAGGGCCGCCGATGTGGTTTTAAAAGAAAAAAGAAGCCTTGTCTGCGTAGTAAGAGATACTCCGTACAATCTTATCCATATCCGTAATATGGAAACAGTAACGCTGGCCGGCGGGATCATTTGCCCGGCTACCCCCTCTTTTTATAGTCGCCCAAAAACAATCGAAGAAGTGGCTGCTACGGTGGTTGACAGGGTGCTTGACCTTGCCGGTATTGATATTAAAACCTTTCGTTGGGGGAAGTAGAGAATGTCGAACAGATGAACAAGGAATGCAGAATGTCGAAGGTGGGCATTCCCTGTGTAATGAGATTCCATCTGTGTTCGAAAAGCCCTTCATCTGTTCTGAATTCCTTGTTCATCTGTTCGACATTCTTTTGTTCATCTGTTCGACATTCGTACCCTTCTAGTTTGTAAAGAGACCACCTGCGTTTATCCAATCAGTTATTTTTTGTCGTTCCGGCGGGGATATCAAACCGGTAGGCGGCATTGCAGAGGGCGTAGCATCAATAGCCCTGGCTTTGATGCGGTCTTTGTTGGTAACAATATTGCAATCTATAGTCCAGTTCATCCCTCCTTCCATATCGGAATTATTATGGCAACTGGTGCAGTTGTTATTTATTATGGTTCTTACTGCAGTAAACAATGTTCCCGCAACCAGGTTATTCACTGTGGTACTATTGGTGCCCGTGCAGCCGTTCACATCTCTTGCAGTTGCAGCATAATTCCCGGCATTCAGATTTGAAAAGACAGGTGAACCCTGGAACGCGCCTCCGTTTAGGCTATACATATAGGGACCGGTACCGCCAATAGCTGTTAATGTGATCATACCACTGTTAGTGGACTGGCAGGGCGTATTGTTAGTAATAACAGTAGTAACAGTAATGTTCACCCCCGTACAGGCTCCCGGGGCCGTCAATATAAAAGATGCCGAGCCGCTACAACCGCTGGGGTTCTTTGCCACAATTGTATAAGAACCTGCTGCCAGATTGGTAAAACTGCCTGAGGATTGGAATGACCCCCCATTATTACTAAAAGTAAATCCTGAACTCCCGGAAGCGCTCGCGGTTATGCTTCCATCGCTGGCACCGGCCGCAGAGGGATTCGTTGTTGTTGCACTCACCAAAATGGTAATTCCTAAGCAGGGATCAACCGGTGAGCCACCCCCTCCTCCGTTGCCTTTACTGCAGGAGTAAACAAGAGTAATAATGAACAGGGAGATCAAAGAATAAAAACGAAATGGCAGGAATAGTTTCACAGGTGATCTTTGCTATTCAAACGAATCACTGTGGAAACAAGTTGCCCCGGCACAAAATATCAATATCAATGGGGAAGTGTATGCTGATTTTTTTTGGAACTAAAAGGTTTGATACCAACAGAAAATAATATACCCCCGCTGTTTAGTTTAACTTTTCCATAGCCTATTCCAGTCAATGGTAATTTTAAATAGGGTTCAGCCATGATTGAAATTTTCGGGCTGATCGCGCGTTCGTATCCGGCCGATAAGGTCAGCACGGAAAAATAATGTTTGTTTATATCTAGCAATGTAAATTGCCTGCTCAACGTCGGCCCTGTAGGTATAGACTTATAAGAATACGTATAGGTCTCCTTTTTCATCAGGTAAGAGGATAGTCCCGTAGTCGCAAACCAGTGCTGTTTTGATGAATTACCGAAATTATAACTTAACAATACAGGGATCTCATACACTTTACAATTGGCATTTACATTTTCGAGATAAGGATAATAGTTCCAGAATGTGGCCGGTGGATGATATTCGTCAGGAGAAGCTGTATAAACTTTTCTTCCGGTATAAAACCCGGTTTTCAGGGTAACCCGGTCTTTGAAAGTATAACCCAACCCAACGCCGGCCAGTAGTTTGGTTTTGCCAAGGTCTTTAGATCCTAAAAAGCTTATATCCGGTCCTGTTGACAGGGAGAAAAAGAATGAATTATTTTTTTTGCCGGCAGGCTTGTTTTTCTTCACGGGTGAGTCCTTCGTTACAACGGGGTTTTTTTTATCATCAGCCGTAATATTGATATTGTTGATAACCGTGGTGGTATTATCGTCTTTTTTTTGGATGTTTTTATCAGAGGTATTCTCATCGGCCACAGCATTATTAGTGTTCGGTTTTTCAGGTATTATTGCTTTATTGTCCTGCTGATCTTTTATGATATCAACCCCTGGTACATTTTTATCAGTTCGAAGTAAAGTTTTTGGTTTTAAACTTGTCTTTTTACCGGCACCACTGGTTACATAAATATTTTTGTCCCCGAGCAGGTTTGCAGAAGGATTATGGGAAATAATATTACTCCCCACCGGGGAAGAAATATGGGTTCCCGTACCAGTAATGATCGTTGAATTGTTATTGTTGATCAGTTTATTATTTTCTCCGGTAGCTTCTTTATTTGTGTTGTCTTTATGAACAGGGTTCATATTCTGCCCGCTTGAATTTGTCACGGGTTGCTGAACTGATGCTATTGTTTGAGTGGTCTTCGTGTTCTGTATCCAGGGCTTGCTGATAAAAAGCCAGGCGCCGCCACCCAGCAACAGGAAGCTCAGCAACAGGAAAAGGATCTTCCTGTTGTCATCTTTTTTTAAAGGCAGATGCAGTTCAAGCAGCTTTTCCATCTTCGTCCAGGCTTGCTCATCATAAGCCGGGTGATGGTGATCAGCCGCTTCTATAATCTTTTTATCAAATTCTTCAGACTGCATTTTTTGCGACTTGTATTTGGTTTTGCTTATACAATATTTTTTGCAATTGTCTTCTTGCTTTGGAAAGATTGGATTTAGATGTACCGGTCGAAATACCCAATTGACCGGCAATTTCGTCATGACTTAATCCTTCTATCACAAAAAGGTTCAGGACCGTCCGGTAACCCGGTGACAACTCCTGGATAGCCCGGATGATCTCTTCATAAGATATTTTGTCTATCGCACTTTCATGCACAGCTGGCACCTGGTACACCACATTATCGAGTTGGGTGACCATACGGTGCTTATGATACTTTCTAAAATGATCAATGGCCGTATACACCATGATCTTGCGCAGCCATCCTTTAAAGGAACTGACCACATCGGCATAGGCCGGCTGGTAATGGTGTATTTCCCTGAAAACTTTAAGAAACCCATCATTCAGAATCTCTACCGCATCTTCCTGTTTGTTAGTGTACCGGTCACAGATCGCCATGGCATAGCCATAGAAAGAGCTATAAAGGATCTTCTGGCTCTCCCTGTTATTGAGTGCGCAGCCCTCAACGTGGTAAGTCAATTCATCTGCCGATAACAAGGTCTAAATTTAAGTTGAGATTTCATTTCCAAAACGGGTAACGAAACTAAAAGGTTGCCAAGCCCTTACAAGTTAGCTTTTTTTGGCCTTTTGTGGCCAAATTAAGCCTGATTTTGACCCTTTAAAAGAGGTAATATGAACATATAAGTTTGTTTTCGAATAACTTATAAGTAATTGCAACCCAGGGAATCCATATTGCAACTATCCCCGATCGGCAGTTGATTATTTCATCACCGGCAATTCCACGTAGGTCGGGTATTGCGCTGAGAAATAGACCCGGTGTTCCGCCTTTATGAAATCAGTTTCTTTTGCCTCAAAAATATTCGGCACATATTTCTGCGGGTTGCGGTCAATCAGCGGGAACCAGGTACTCTGAACCTCGATCATGATATGGTGTCCCTTTTTAAATACATGATTGATATCGTGCAGATCGATCACAAATTCTTCAGGTTTGTTCGGCGTTAAGGGTGATGGATTGGAAAAACTTTTCCTGAACCTGCCCCTGAATACTTCCATCGCTACCGGCAACTGGTAGCCACTCATCGTCAGGCTTGCGGAATCAAAATCAGGATAAACATCGATCAGTTTTACGATCCAGTCTGCATCGGTTCCGCTGGTGCTGGCAAATAGATGTGCCTTTATTTTTCCTGTTACGGTAAGGTCTTCATTAAGAGCGCCCATCGTAAAACTTACCACATCCGGCCTTGAATAAACAAATCGTTGGTCCTCCACCTGCCAGGGGCGCCAGCGGCTGGCAGGACCATAAGTAGCTTCAATAGGTTGTGTACGGTAAGGAACCGGTTTGGCAGGATCACTGGTAAAACTCACAAAACCTTTCGCAAGGGTAGGTTTAGTAAAAGAACAGGTGTTGTTTTCACCGACATAGAGTTTTTGTATCGTTGCTTCATTTGGAGGCCAGCTGGTATAGGTCTTCCATTTGTTGGTCCCTGTCTGAAAACAATAAGCCTCCTCGAACTTTCCATCCCCAATTCCTTTCAGCCAGTAATCAAACCATTTTTTCTGTAATGCCTGGAACCAATAAGAAGTATTGCTTCCAAAAGCGATCTTGCCGAGGCTATCTCCCTTGCCTCTTGACCATCCCCCATGATTCCAGGGACCCAGTACTATATGATTATTATTCGCTTTATCCTTTTCTTCCATATGCGCATACATCAGTTGCGGGCCATTCAGATCTTCCTGGTCATAATAACCCCCTACATGCAATTGTGGTATCTGGGCGTATTCAACATAATTAAGCGGCGAGTTCTTTTGCCAGAAATCATCATAGTTGGGATGCTTTATAAAATTATTCCAGGTCGGTACTTTGCCATGGAAATACTTATCATTTACATTTTTTAACGAACCAAGTTTTATATACCAGTCATACAGGTCAAACTGGGGGAATGGAAAATCGCTATCGGTTGTTTTATCGAACTCCACTTCATAAGTATATTCCATGCCATAACTCAGCCTGAAAGCGCCGTTATGGTGAAAATCATCCCCTAAAAAAAGATCACTCATACAAGCCTGTTCCGAAGAGGCTTTCAGGGCAGGATGTGGGTCCACGGCTCCCACCAAAGCCAGCCAGCCGGGGTAGGATATCCCAAGGATTCCCGCCCTGCCATTATTGTTTTTTATGTTTTTGATCAGCCAGTCGATCGTATCCCATGTATCGGTGCTTTCATCAACAGACCCTTTTTCTGAAGCATGAACCAGGGGTTTGTGAATTTCCATATTACCTTCACTTTTGTATTTACCCCGTATATCCTGGAAAACAAGGATATAACCTTCCGCCAGCATGGAATAATAATTGGTTCCAAAGACCTGTGGATTCATCGTAGTGTCATCTGGAAGATTGGATCCCCCGGCACCATATGGAGTACGTTGCAAAAGAATGGGAACCGGTTTCGGCGCATTGACCGGGGAAAAGATCACTGTAAATAACTTCACCCCATCCCGCATAGGGATCATGGCGGAAGATTTTTTATAAAACTTAATACTGTCAGTTTGTGCAATGACCGTTCCTGAAAAAATAGTCAGGAGGAAAATGAATGAAATGATCTTTCTCATACCTAACTTTTTACTTTTTGAATTGTAGTTTGATTATTGTCCATAGCCCCCTTGTTCATTGCCTATTGCCCATTGTCCATTGCACATTCCTTTTCACACCACCCTAAACACCTTCCACTTTTGCGTCCCGGGAATGATCAATGGTGCTATGGCATCTGAATATTGTTTGAATTGCGGCTGCCCCATTTCTCCAAGCGCCTTTGTAAAATCTTCAAGGTTCTCGAATTCGTATTCATCAATTATCAGTGAGGGTGATTCCCCGATATGACCCACATATACTTTGTTTTTGGATCGTTTGAATTGAGATGATCTGAATTTCTCAGCACCCCATTCCTTCATAATATCCAGGGCCTGTTTTTGTTTGCCAAACACAATTTGCAGCGACCATTGACAGAGGTACATAGTAGTATGTTTTTTGGTGAGTTGTGAATGGTGAGAGGTGAATGGTGAGTGGTGAATGGTGAGTAAGGACTCCGAATTTTTGGGTTGACAACTCACAACTCACCATTCACAACTCACCACTCACTTTAGCAGTTTATTGAATTTCTTCAATTCATCTATTTCCGATACAGGTAATACTTCGTTATTATCATATTTTGATTTAAGGAAAAGGGCCCTTTTATGTTGCGGGTATTTTGCGAGTATTGCTTCCAGGAGTTGCCCAGCCTGTTCATCCTTGATATAGAGCGGTTCCGTGGCCGGCAGGGATGATTTATACCGGTTAGGTCTTTTTAAAAGAATAGCCTCCAGAGTCGCCAGCTTATTGGGTGGAATCGTTCCAATCCTGGCCGCTTTGTCATACAATCCCTGCAATTGTTTCTTACTAAGACCCCCTCTCTCCTGGTACTGGAACAATAGACTTTGTATAAACCCTGACTCTGGCTTAGCCACCATCACAGCTTTCAGCAAATCAAGGATAACGTCTACATCCGGTTTTATTCTGTTCATATTGATTACCAATAACCGGGAAGTTACTAAGGAAGTCCGAAAGTCAGAAAAGTCCGAAAGTCGGAAAGAATAGTCATTAATTTTGAAATGTCTTTCGGACTTCCGGACTTTTCTGACTTTCGGACTATCAATTACAATATCTTAACCTCTGTCCGTCGATTCAATTGTCTTCCTGCATCGGTAGTATTATCGGCAACAGGCACTGAAGCTCCATACCCTTTGGCCATCACTCTTGTGGGCTTTATTCCTTTTTTAATAAGATAATCACGGATGGTATTCGCGCGTTGCTGGGATAGTTTGAGGTTCTCTGCATCATTACCTATATTATCCGTGTGCCCGGCTATTTCTATATTGATATCATCTTTTCTTTGCAGGTAATCCACCAGCTCGGTCAATTCACTAAAAGAGTCAGGGCGTAGCGTGGCCTTGCCAAAATCAAAATGCACATTGTGCAGGGTGTAGTGCCTGGCCGGTTCGTATTTGATGTGTATCCAAAACGGATCGGTAAAATATTCATCCTCCCCAAGCGCCGGCACATCCAGTGATGAATACACAGTCGTGTCGGAAAGGATCTTCAGACTGATTAAATATTTTTCACCCGGTGCCAATTCCTGAACCAGTTTCCCGTTACCATCAGATACACTGATAATGATCTTACCTGTTTTTTCACCCTGGAAGACCACCTGTTCTCCTTTCCTGGGGTTGCCTTTCATATCTGTTACTGTTACTTCTACATGGGCAAGTTTTGAGGGAGTTGTTGCTTTTTGTTGATTTTTTTGGGCGATAGCCGTTA
>JADGPW010000230.1 GCA_017882265.1 Chitinophagaceae bacterium
CACCCGTGACTGTGTTGTCACTCGTAGTGGTAGTAGTCGTGGTGGTGGTCGTAGTGTCATTAGTTTTTGGCTCTTCTTTTTTCTTGTTTTTACAAGCTGTCATGAGACAAAAGAGTGCAATAATGGGAATTAATTTTTTCATGTTTTTTGATTTTGGTTATGAATGATGGATGGCAAACCTAAAGATTATTTTGAAATCCAAAACTGTTTTTTAGTAAGTGGTTATTCACAATTTGCTTTAGGCGGTCAATAAAACCGGGGAGAATGTGTTGAGCGACAATCATAAGCATCCTAAATAGTACTCCAGGAAAAATAGGAAACAGGTAAGGCAAGAATTGGTAATAAGCATCAAAATTTTGCAGTTACTTCCTTCTGGTCGACACCTTCAGGAAGGATCATTTTAACGAACCCCAAAATGCTGTTGGCTACTTCGCCTTTTCTCTAAATGACTCATTTGAATGCTTTGACCTTACCCATAAAACTTTTTAGTGAAGAAAATATTTCCCTCCCGGTTCACTTTTTGCATAGAATAAACGTTATATTAGTAGCATAGTCTAACTAAAATGTATTTTAAATGGAACATACAGCAAACTATTCCGTCAATCATTTTCAAGGAGAATGGGTCAACCTCTCCTCTAACGCAATTACAACGCTGTATCCCTGAGTACTTAACGCTGTTAGAACGCTGTAAGAACGCTGTAACCTGCTCTCCGGCTTGGATCAGCAACGCTGTAAGAACGCTGCAACCCTTGGTTCTCCTTTAATCCATAATGGATCAGCAACGCTGTAAGCATTAGTCCTTATCGGCTTACTAATGGGTCTGTCTTTGATCAACCCTTGACTAGAAAGGGAGACGGCATAGGTAATCATTGAGATCAGCCTGGTCAAAGAAGTCAAAACGGTCAAAGGAGTCAAAGGGGGCATTGACTGGTTGACCTATTTGACTTTTTTTGGCTCCTCTGACTCCTCGTCCAATATGACCTTTCTATCCAATTAATAGCCCCTTAACTACCCATTTTCGAAGAATGACCAGCGAAATCTTGTTATTAATAAGGGGTTGGTCGATTGACTTATTTGACTTCTTTGACTAATATGACTTTTGTGGATTAACAACTTTTTAACCTGGTCCAATGATACGAACTGCTGGTCAATTGCATTTATGCATATGTAAACAGTGATAAATCAAAACATCAAATTTTTTATGGCAAGACAAATGGGGATCATACCGATCAAAGGCACGATCGACAACCTGACATTTTACATGATGGATGGGAATCCACAAGTTCGCAGGAAAACTTCGCTGGATAAGGCCCGGATGAAGCGCGACAAAAAATTTAAGAATACGATGAAGAGCGCCGACCGGCTGGGAAGGGGATCTAAGATCGGTTCTAAAATATACAGGATGTATTTCCCTGGAATAAAGGACATGAAATTATTCAGGACAATAACCGGGCAGGCGACAAAAATGATAAAAACCGGACTGAGCCCCGGGCAGGTATTGGAAATGCTTAAGAAAGAATACGAAACGAAGCCAGCTCAAATTATTGAAACGAATCAGGCCGTGATCAGGACACTGGAACCGCTTCCCTGGTCAGCGGATATTTTGAAGAGGTATAAAGAAGGCTAGTAGTGAACTTCAATTTAGTCAAAGAGGTCAAATGAGTCATAATAGTAAAAGATACCCATTTCACTTATGTTACTGGGAATGAAAATTATTAACAATGAACAATTTGACCTTTGCAATAAAAAGCTGGCATCTTAAATTGCAGGGTACTTTTACTGGAAATATGACTGGAACAGAACCTTTCAATTTTGCTATAACAGATGATCCTGAAGTAATAAACTCCCTTTACCTCCCGGATGAAAGGGCAAAAAAATTATTGCTGGAAACCTTTCATCAGGTGAATCGAAAAAAGAAAAGCATAGTGGCAAAATTATACGGATATATAAACGAGTACCCGGAAATACCCCAATTTAAAAACAGGCTGGCTTCCTGGTATCAGTTAACCGGTAACCGGGAAAAAGCAAAAGAGATAAACCTGCTTACCTGACAACAGCATCCTGATTACCTTTTTGGGAAAATGAGCCTGGCGCTTGAATACTATTTCGAAAACAATTTTAGTGAAATACCTGCTTTGCTGGGCAGTCAGCTTGAATTAGATGCATTGTATCCGGAGAGAAAAATTTTTCACATAGCAGAATTAATGAGTTACTATAAAATAGTTGCCTTATATCTTAACGCTGTGGACAGAGTTCGGGAAGCGTGGGATGTAATTAAAAGAATGGAAACTGCCTGCCCCGGCCATCCTGATATTGAAATAGCCACAAAAGAGATATTCAGGTATAATGCTGAACATGCTTTCAATAGAATGAAGGAAATGGAAAAAACCAGGAAAACAGTTTTCGGTTTTTTCCGGCAATCCGTACCGGCCTCCTCCATTCCTCCTTTATTTGAAAACAAGATCATTGAAGAACTTTACAAATATGATTTCAGGCTCCCTACGGAACTATTGATGGAAATTATGGATTTACCTGAGGAAAGCCTGATAAGAGATCTAAAAAGGGTTTTGGAAGATGGTATTGCGCGATATTCATTTTTTCAAAAAGATAAAGAAAGGCTGTATGAGCATACACAGTTTCTCTTGCACGCTATATTTATTATGGCATAAAAAGGGTGGATGGATTGCCTGAAGAATATTTTCGATGTGCTAAAAAATGGGGAAGAGTTCACTGAATTTTATTTTGGTGATACAAAAACAGAGTTGTTATGGATTGCCATCTATAAGCTGGGTATGAAAAATGTACCCTTGTTATTTGCATTTTTGAAAGAACAAAACGTAGACACGTTCAGTAAAACACCTGTTACCCAGGCATTAGAACAGCTATTTTACCACCAGGAAAATCTCAGGAAACCGATCATTGCCGGGTTCAGGGATCTAAGCGCTTACTTTATTGCTAACAAAGAAGACGAATCGTTAACAGATACCGATGTCATTGCCAGCGTCGCGTGTTCCATGCGGGATATTGCTGTTGAGCAGTTGAAAGAACAGATAAAGGAACTGTACGTACACGACCTGGTCTCTCTTAATTATGCAGGTAATTTTGAATCACTGATGTACGACAAAATAAGTAATGAATGGGATAAGAGATTCATCCCGTCTATAACGGAGATGTATGAAAATGTAATTATGACCTGGGCAGGCTATAAAGAAGACGAGGAGAATAACGCCAGGAACAACCGGGAAAATGACGAGGTGGGCGTAGATACAAATTGGCTCAGGCATGGGGATGAGGATATGCCCTATGACTATGTAGACCCCAAACCATTTGTACGCCCTGAACCTAAAATTGGCCGCAATGATACTTGCCCCTGCGGGAGCGGGAAAAAATATAAAAAATGTTGTATGAAATTGGAAGGATTCCAGGGAGTTTAATAAATTAAACGCTATTCATGTAAAGCCCATGGAGGATGACAATGGCTCTGTTTCACGTTGCTTATGCAAAAAAAGTCCCCTACGACAAACTTGTCTCTTTCATGGGCGCCATATTCCGGGACGGCTGGATCTATTTTATTGGCCAACCAACCACTCATACCGGCCTTTTTTCGACTTTTTGCGTTGTAAACCTCGCATACTGGTGAGGTTTTTCTGCTAATAAAAACAGAAAAATAACAGGAAGCTAATCACAATTTGTGATAAGTTCGGAGGTGCAATGCTAGCAACTTAGATAAAAGAGAAATAATTTATTTAACTATTGTTTTAACCGAAAGAACTTTTCTATGTTACTAACTATTATTCAGCAAAAGATATATGAAGTGCGGGGTCAAAAGGTAATGCTTGATTCAGACATGGCTGAATTATATGAGGTTGAAACGAGAGTATTTAATCAGGCAATTAAGAGAAACATTGAAAGCTTTCCTAAAGATTTTATGTTCAGACTTACTGCCAAAGAGTGGAAAACGATGTCATCACAATTTGTGATGACATCGCCTGGGAAAAGACCCAAGTCAGCATTACCTTATGCCTTTACAGAACACGGTGTTACAATGCTTGCAAGCATTTTAAAAAGTTCTAAGGCAAGAAAAATGAATATTGCAATAGTAAGAGCATTTATTGCCCTTAAGAAATTTGTTTCAGAGCATAGCGATCTATTGAAACAATTGAAAGAATTAAAAGAACGTATAGGCAATCATGATGTTCAGCTAAATCAGATTTACGATGTAATTGAAAATTTATTGGATGAAAAAACTCAGTTAAAAACCTGGAAGGAGAGGGAAAGAATAGGGTTTAAGAAATAATGGAATCATACTATGGGTCAAAGGAGTCATAAATGTCATATAAGTCAATTTACGTTGCGGAGAACATTCGACCCATTTGACTCGCATGACTTCTTTGAACCATTCGAAACTAAAAATAAAAAAGCATCCACTTTCATGAATGCTAACTTTTATCTTTTATCTATTAGACTTTTATCTTCCTTCGCTTTGCTCGGGATGACAAGGACTATGCGTCCTTCCCGTGACAATGTTTGTATTTTTTCCCTGAACCGCAAGGACAAGGATCATTCCTCCCGATCTTTGGACCTACCTTGACCGGTTCCTGCTTCACGGCTACCTCAGGTCCACCGCCAGGTTCAAATTTGTCTCTTTCATTGGCCCCGTATTCCTGTCCCGCTGACTCCACATCTTCTTTATTGGCCCGCATCCTGCTCATATCGGTCTTTTGCTGGCGGCCTTCTTTCAGAGGCGCATTTTCCTGCTGGATGGGTATGGAAGCATGAGCCAGGAAGGAGACAATATTCTTGTTCACTTCATCACTCATATTGCTGAACTGGTTGTACGCTTCAATTTTATAAATGACCAGGGGATCTTTTTGCTCTAAATAAGCCGTCTGTACACTTTGTTTCAGATCATCCATGGCACGCAAATGTTCTTTCCAGGCATCATCGATCACGACAAGGGTAATGGTCTTTTCCAATGCCCCGGCCAGTTCGGCGCCGGTGGTACTTAGTGTTTTGTCCAGGTTGGCCAGTACATTCAATCCTTTTCGGCCATCTGTAAATGGAACCACCACATTTTCAATATGACTGCCCTGCGTGAGACGGATATTTTTAAACACCGGCATGGATTGTTTCTTCAGGTCTTCTTTATGCTCATTGTATCGCTCTGTGGCTTCTGTATAAAGCTGCTCTGTAAGCGCATTTGTATCGCCTTTCTTGAAATCTTCTTCTTCGATCTTTGTATCCAGCCCAAAATTCACAATACAGGCCATTTTGAAACCTTCAAAATCCTCCTGTTCCTTAAAGGAACCGATAAGACCACCGGCCACCGCGGAAAAAGAAGTGTCAATATCAAGGGCAAGACGTTCACCAAACAAGGCATGGTTACGTTTATCATACACCGCATTCCGTTGCTTGTTCATAACATCATCATATTCCAGCAAACGCTTTCGGATACCAAAATTATTTTCTTCCACTTTCTTTTGTGCCCGCTGGATACTATTACTGATCATACTATGCTGTATCACATCGCCTTCTTTGTAACCCAGTTTATCCATCAGCGAAGCGATACGTTCACTACCAAACATACGCATCAGGTCATCTTCCAAAGAAACATAAAATTGCGATGTGCCGGGGTCGCCCTGCCTTCCGGCACGGCCCCGTAACTGCCTGTCCACACGACGGCTTTCATGTCGTTCAGTACCAATGATAGCAAGGCCACCGGCTTCTTTTACACCCGGCCCGAGTTTAATATCCGTACCTCGGCCAGCCATATTGGTGGCAATGGTAACAGCCCCTGTCAAACCAGCTTCTACAATTACCTGGGCTTCTTTCGCGTGTTGCTTTGCGTTCAGTACATTATGCGGTATCTTTTTCTGTTGCAGCATTCGCCCGAGCAATTCACTTACCTCAACAGAGGTGGTTCCTACCAGGCAGGGGCGGCCTGCATTGCGTAATGTTTCGATCTCATCAATGACCGCTTTGTATTTTTCTCTTTTTGTTTTATATACCAGGTCCTGCTTGTCCTTGCGGATCATGTCAATATTGGTTGGAATGGTCACCACATCCAGTTTGTAAATACTCCATAACTCAGCGGCTTCTGTTTCGGCGGTTCCTGTCATTCCTGCCAGTTTATGATACATGCGGAAATAATTCTGCAGGGTGATGGTAGCATAGGTTTGTGTAGCGGCTTCGATTTTCACATTTTCTTTTGCTTCTATTGCCTGGTGCAAGCCATCTGAATACCTTCTTCCTTCAAGGATACGTCCAGTTTGCTCATCTACGATCTTGATAGCGCCATCCAGGACCACGTATTCCACATCTTTATCAAAAAGGGTATAGGCTTTTAATAACTGCTGCACCGTATGGATGCGATCCGCTTTTTGAGCGTAATCATTTAGTATAGCTTCTTTCTGGTGTAATTTTTCTTCAGTAGAGGTCTCGCTTTTTTCAACCTCAGCCAGTCGTACACCAATATCAGGCATTACAAAGAACTCAGGGTCCTCCCCGCTTTTCGTGATCATGTTCAGCCCTTTATCGGTAAGATCAACCGAGTTATTCTTTTCATCGATCTGGAAAAGAAGGTCTTCATCCACAATATGCATATGCCGCATCTGGTCCTGCAAATAATAATTCTCCGCCTTTTGCATTTTTACCCGGATACCTGGCTCACTCAGGTATTTAATGACGGGTCCATATTTTGGAAGGCCCCGGTGCGCCCTGAACAGATATAAGCCACCGCCTTTGGGATCATCATCGCCTTCGGCAAAACGTTTTTTTGCTTCGTTCAGGCAGGTACGAACGATACGCTCCTGTTCCTGTACCAGTTGTTGTATCCTGGGTTTGTGAATATGAAATTGTTGGTCGTCACCTTTGGGAACAGGCCCTGAAATGATCAGGGGAGTTCTGGCATCATCGATCAGTACAGAGTCCACTTCATCCACCATGGCATAATGATGCTTACGTTGTACCATTTCTTCCGGTGTATGTACCATGTTATCCCGGAGATAATCAAAACCAAATTCATTATTGGTACCATAAGTAATATCAGCGAGATAGGCTTGCCTTCTTTCTTCGCTGTTGGGTTGATGTTTATCAATACAATCCACAGTTACGCCAAGCCATTCGAACAGGGTCCCGTTCCATTCCTGGTCACGGCGGGCTAGATAATCATTCACGGTTACAATATGAACACCTTCACCCGGCAATGCATTGAGGTATGCGGATAAGGTGGACACAAGGGTTTTACCCTCGCCTGTAGCCATCTCAGCGATCTTACCCTGGTGCAACACGACGCCACCGATCAATTGTACATCGTAATGCACCATGTTCCACGTCACTTCACTGCCGCCAGCGATCCATGCATTTTTATAGATAGATTGATTGTCACGGATCGTAATATAGTTCTTCTTCACACTCAGGTCCCGGTCAAGCTGGGTAGCGGTGGCTACGATCTCGGTATTTTCTTTAAAACGCCGGGCTGTTTCTTTTACTACGGCAAAAGCTTCGGGAAGGATCTCTTCCAGCACTTCTTCTATTTTTTTGTCGCGTTCTTTTTTCAGTTTATCCACTTCCTGGTAAATGGCATCCTTGCCCATCAGGTCATTAAAAGGAAGGTCTTCCGCTTCTTTATTTTTTGATGTTATTTCAGCGTCAATTTCAGTCAGGTGTTCTTTTATTCGTTGACGAAACTCTTCGGTCTTGTTACGGAGCTGATCATTACTGTATGACTGGTAGGAATCGAAGAACTGGTTGATCCTGCCTACATAGGGTTCGATCTTTTTTACATCTTTTTGCGACTTACTGCCGCCGAACATTTTGGAAATAAAACCTAGCATGGTTATGTAATTGGTAATTAGGAATTAGGGATTTGGTTGTCAAAAAGGGTGCTATAAAACGGTTCTGAGCCAATTTGACAGTTACAAAGGAGCTCTCCAAAGGAGTCCCTTAGTCCTTTTGGGTGGCAAAGATAGCCAATAGTCCCGGACTGCCGACTGCCGACTGCCAACTGCCCGACTGCCAACTGCCAACTGCCAACTGCCAACTGCCCGACTGCCGACTGCTCAACTGTTTTACCGTACCTTTCGGGAAGAGCGGTATGAATCAAGCTTCCTACATGTCCAGGTCCTTTACCCTGATTTTATTAGCCTCTATTATTGTTCTTACCTCCTGCACCGGTCGTAATGATGCTTTACCCCGTAGTATAAAAGAAATAAACCAGGGGGATATTTATTTTGATTATAAAATTACCGGCGAAGAAGGAAACAAAGATGTCATTGTCATGTTACAATATCTCTATGGCAGTGAAAATGGATCCAACCTGAAACTGGAAAAACCGGGAAAAGTAGAAGTGGACGGGGAAGAGCTCAAGGGGGACAGCTCTAAAATTACCGGTGCCTTCTATGAACAAATAAAGCCACTAGAAGAATTCACCGGGCCTCATATTATCCTGTTCACTGATTGTAATAAAATGGAATACAAAGATTCATTCATCTTTCAACCCATCACATTAATAGAAATACCCGGAACGATCAGACGAAAGGATCTTATGCTTGAGCTGGAGGGGTTGAATCCAGAAGAATATATAAGGCTCTTGTTAACTGATACAAGTTCGGGTGATGGAATAAACAGGGTGGATACTGTGAGTAACGGGCAGGTAACGATAACGAAAAAAGATCTCTCAGGATTTGTCAATGGTCCCCTTCACCTGGAGTTGATAAAGGAAGATGAAAGGCCAGTGAAAAATGGCACTAAAACCGGTGGCAAGTTCTCTATATCTTATGGGTTAAAAAGGGACATTATTTTGGAGGATTAAGGATTACTGATTACACGGATAATACAGATCACGGATTACCCGGATAATTCAGATCACGGATTTTACGTAAAATGCAGGATCACGGATTTCACTGATTAAACGCCCACCAGACTTCCCTTTGCGAAGCCTCATCGAGGCAAGGCCGGACAGATTGGGATAAATCTGGAAGTTCAGGTCTGTTTCCGTGAAATCCATTTTAATCCTTGAAATCCGTGATGGAATATTTGGCATCAGCCCTTACCTTTGCGGCCGAATTTAAACAGTTATTCATGGCAGGACAATTAAAGGAGGTTCGGAATCGCATTAAATCGGTACAAAGCACCCAGCAGATCACCAAAGCCATGAAAATGGTGAGCGCAGCCAAACTGCGTAGGGCGCAGGACGCCATTATCCAGATGCGTCCATATGCCAGGAAACTCCAGCAAATGCTGAGCAATATTGTGAGTAACAGTGAAGGAGGTGATTCTGGTATGCCGCTGGCGATCGAACGCCCGATAGAAAAAGTATTATTCATCGTCATTACCAGCGATCGGGGATTGGCAGGAGCATTCAATGCCAATACAATCAAACTCACCAAAGCCTCCATTGCTGAAAAATATGCCGCACAGTTTAAGAAAGGCAACATCACTGTATGGAATATCGGGAAAAAGGGCTATGAACATTTTGTCAAGGGTAATTATCATGCGGATGCAAGGTTCAAAGATATTTTCCTGCACCTGACCTTTGAAAATGTACAGCAGGCGGCGAAAGCGGCGATGACAGCCTTTGAAGAACAACAATTTGATGTAGTGGAGATCGTATACAGCCAGTTTAAGAATGCAGCCACCCAGCAATTTGAAGTGGAAAGATTTTTGCCCATTCCAAAAGTAATAAACCAGCCTCCATCGCCTGCGCAGGCTTCAGCAGGCAAGACCGGGACCCAGGGGAAAGCTGTCACAACGAAGGCTGACTTTATTTACGACCCCAATAAAGAATCGCTTATCGCCGAATTGATGCCCAAGATCCTTAATACGCAGTTATATAAAGCTGTTCTGGATTCCAACGCCTCGGAACATGGTGCAAGAATGACGGCCATGGATAAAGCCAGTGAAAATGCGAATGAGATGTTACGGGTACTGAAGATCTCCTATAACCGGGCAAGACAGGCTGCGATTACTACAGAATTGACGGAAATTGTGAGTGGAGCGGCAGCATTGCAGGGGTAAAGCCACCTGTCTCCCGAAGGGGGAACCCAGGATGTAGATTTATTTGTTAAGTGATACGGTTATTTAACTGAAGATATGTTAATAAATGTGTTTCTAACTTCATTTTACTGATTGTAATTTCGACCTTTATTATTTGAACGAACAGCATGGAAATAACTAATCTCATACCTCATATAGAAGCATTGATTTTCGCGAGTGACAGACCCTTGACCACATTGGAGATCGTTGAATTAGTGAATACGGTCCCGGATTTATCGGATGATAAGATCACCCTTGACCAAGTTGAGGCTTCCATTGAGGGCATTACCGAAAAATACAGCGCTGAGTTTTATCCTTTTGAAGTGAAACAAAGTGGCGGCGGATGGCAATTCCTGACAAGACCGGCTTTTCATAAAACAGTGGCCCAGCTAAACGGGGATAAATTCCTGAAAAGGCTTTCGGCCGCTTCGCTGGAAACCTTATCCATTATTGCTTATAAACAACCCGTGACAAAAGGAGAAATCGAATCCATCCGGGGTGTCAGCTGCGATTATTCGGTACAGAAACTACTGGAAAAAGAACTGATCATTATCAGCGGCCGGAATGAAAAACAACCCGGCCAGCCCCTTTTATATTCCACTTCTGTGAATTTTATGGATTATTTCGGTATCAATTCTTCCGATGAATTACCACCGATCAGGGAAGCGTTGGGGGAACAGGCCGTGGAGCCTACCGTCCTAAAGAATACTTTGTTCGGTGAAGAAACCAAAACAGATAACCAGGAAGGAATGGAAGCCCTGGCTGTAACTGATGACGGAGAACTGATCATGAACAAAGATCAGAACGAACAGGAAGAAAGCTAACTCAACTTCATATAGATTATTTGCCGGTAAGAACGGGAAGAGCGGGAAGAAAACAATTCACTTCCCGCTCTTCCCATCTTCCCGGCAATTTTTTAATACTTAAATAGAAAGGCTTTTAATTTTTTATCTTCGTCATCTATGTCCCAGTCTTTATTGAATGAACAATTACTTTTAATTGCCAAAAAATTTGGAACACCCCTTTATGTTTATCATGCCGAAAGGATAAAGGAGCAATATGATCGTTTGCAGTCAGCTTTCAGGGGTTCGGATACCCACTTTTTTTATGCTGCCAAAGCGCTGACCAATATCAATATTCTCCATTACATCCGGAGCATCGGTTGTAATATTGATTGCAGTTCTATTAATGAAGCGAAGCTCGCGCTAAAAGCCGGATTTACCCCTGACAACATTCTTTACACCTCCAATAATATCGCTTTTGAAGAGATACTGGAGGCGCAGCGAATCGGTATCCATATCAATATTGACAGTATCTCCAATTTAAAAAAATTTGGGGAGCACTTTGGGCATAGTTACCCGGTGGGCTTACGGGTGCGACCGAATATCATGGCCGGCGGTAACCTGAAGATATCAACGGGTCATGCCGATAGCAAATTTGGAGTGCCGCTGGAAGATATCGAAGAAGTGTTGAACATTGCTAAAGAAACCGGGCTTTTGATCCGTGTCCTGCACATACATACCGGTAGCGAAATAAAAGATGTGGCCATATTTACCCGGGGTATTGAAATATTGCTGAACGTAGCGCATCAGTTTCCTGAACTGGAAGTGATCGACCTGGGTGGAGGTTTTAAAGTACCCTACAAGCCGGATGAGGAAGGCACCGATATAGAATTATTGGGTGTGAAAGTGAAAGATGCGTTTGATATGTTTGAAAAAAAATACAACCGCCATTTCCAGGTCTGGTTTGAACCGGGAAAATTCCTGGTGAGTGAAGCGGGTTATTTTTTAACCCGTGTAAATGTGTTGAAACCCGCCGGTGATGCTTTATTTGCCGGTGTTGATAGCGGCCTCAACCATTTTATTCGCCCTATGTTTTACGGAGCTTACCATGAAATTGAAAATATCTCCAATCCTTTCGCGGAGAAAAGAAATTATAATGTGGTTGGTAATATCTGCGAGACTGACACGTTTGCCGAAAACCGTATGCTGCCGGAGATCAGGGAAGGGGACTATCTCGTATTCAAAAATGCAGGGGCTTATGGTTTCGAAATGGCTTCCAACTATAATGCAAGGTTCAAACCTGCCGAGGTAATGGTGAAAGAAGGTAAATCATATTTGATCAGGAGGAGGGATGAATTGGCTGATCTGCTGAGGAACCAGCTTGAAATAATTTAATTAGTTATTTTCAATTCACCTTTCAATCCACGATTTAGGTTGTGAACTGCCGACTGCCGACTGCTGACTGATCTATTGTAAAGTCGTTACTTTAATTGTCGTTGTCGTTTTTGAAGTAACCGGCAAGGTACCAAAGGAAGCTTCGGTATTGCCGTTCGACTCTGTGGATATGGTTTTTTCCTTCATGATACCGGTTTTTTTATCCAGGATGATCTTACCGGTTGATTTATTATTCATGGAAGTCGTCGTTGGACTACCCATCATTTCTGCTTTTGTAATAGTGATCGAGGTAGCAGCGAAATCAACAACGATAGTGGAATCGGTTATATCGGTGACGGTATAAGCCGCATCGAATTTACCGTTTTCATTGATATAGGATTCTGTCCAGGCTTGTCCTTTACTGGCCTCCTTATCCGGAAGCACTTTAAAGAAACTGGCTTTGCCTTTTTGGGGAGGGTGCACAATATCCATCACGTCCTTTAGCATACTGGTAATGATCGCCATGCGGCTGTCGCCGGCGGCCAATTCCACTTTATCAGGTAATGCCATTAATACTTTTCCATTTGAATCAATGATGATATCATATGTTTTGGTCAGCATGTCTTTAACCGGTTTGCCAAAAGGCCCATTCAGATCTTTTTCTTCGTTGGAATCAAAAGATTTTTTTTGCCCCATACCATCAAAGGAAAACGTGATGCGCTGTACCTGGTGATGAAGTGTACTGTTATCGTCTGTGGTATTGGTTACTTTATAGGAATGGGTACCTGTGGCATTTACATTAAAATCGATCGACTGTCCCATGGCTTGTTGTGAGCTCGTTGTCTTTGTTTCCAAATTGACCGACAGGCTCTGGCCTTGGGTAAACTGGAGCTTGCCGGATATATTTTGACTCATAACGGCGGAGGAGAATACCTGTAAAGAAAGAATAAAAAAGTATCGTTTCATTTTTGTAGTTATCGTACAAATGTGACGATTTGAGTCCATAATCGTTGCAGAAAGACAATAATATTTTTAATGCGCTATGGAGTCCCGTTAAAATTCAACTGAACTTCCTACTTTTAACACTCATTTTTACTTATCAACTATTCATTATGCCGATAAGAATGACGGACGATCCGGTGGACCCGAATCAACAGGATGATGAAGGTGGGGGCGGGGGAAATAATCCAGGTGGCGGCGGTGGCGGCGGGTTATTATCCTTATTACCCATGTTGCTGGGTCTTTTTAAAGGGAAAGGGATCATCCTATTGCTGATCCTTGCAGGGGGAGCCTATTTCCTTTTTGGCCGCGGCGCCTGTAATTCTTCAACGGTGCAGAAATTATTTTCCGAAAGCGGTTATCATTTCGATCCGGCACAATTTAATAAAGCATCAGTATATGAAGGGCTGGAGGATGATGCCGGTAAAAACCCTTTACCTGAATCGATATCCTTATTGCGATTTGCTCCACCCCGTGACAACCAGGGTCAGCAGGGAAGTTGTATAGCCTGGAGCAGCGTTTATAGCGCCAGAACGATCCTGGAAGCCGCATCTACTGGAATCGACCCGAACCAGGTAAAATTCAGCCCCTCTTTTTTGTATAATCAGATCGGGTTTGATAATTGCAATGGTTCTTATATTCAAAAAGCCATGGAGCTTATGTCACAGGAAGGCGCTTTACCTTTAAGTGAATTTCCATACAACGACCAGGATTGCCAGCGGATGCCTTCAAAGAGTCAGAAAAATGAAGCAGGGAAATACAAGATTCATGGATTTACAAGATTGACAAACGGCGATAATATCAGTTCCATCAAAGCGTTGCGAAACATATTGATCCGTTCCGCCCAATTTAAAAATACGAATGAGGGTAACCTTTATTTTAAAGTGGATGCCAATGATAATAAAGCAGTAGCTTGTATTGTAGCTATTGATAAACAATGATCGATATGAAAAAGATCCTATTTATCCTGCTCCTTTGCGTTATAGATGGAAGAACATTTTCGCAGGACCTGAGTAAATTTAATTTGTATAAACCCGAAGAGAATGCTGGAAAAGCCATTGCTGCTTCCGTAAAAGAAGCAAAAGCGGCCGGTAAGCACGTATTGATACAGGTGGGCGGTAACTGGTGCATCTGGTGTATGAGGTTCAATGATTTTGTTACGACAGATATGACCATTGATTCACTGATCAATGGAAATTATGTGGTGTACCACTTGAACTGGAGTAAGGAGAACAGGAATAAAGAGCTGTTGACCAAATACAGGTTCCCGCAACGGTTTGGGTTTCCTGTATTTTTGATCCTGGATGAAAAAGGGAATTTAATTCATACCCAGGATTCAGGGTATCTGGAGGATGGGGAAAAAAGTTATGATAAGAATAAAGTGATAGAATTCCTTGAGGGCTGGACCTCCAAAGCCTTTGATCCGGCCCAATACGTAAACCAATGATAAATCAGCATACACAGGAATTTATCAAACTCATGAAACATCCTGTGAAGTTCAGGATGTTTTTATTTTCAAGGTTACCGAGCGCTTATTTTGCCGGCATCCGTGTGCGGGAACTCGATGAAGATCATTGCGTCGTTACTGTGCCTTACAAATGGTTTACGCAAAACCCTTTCCGATCCACTTATTTTGCCTGCCTTGCTATGGCGGCGGAAATGAGTACCGGTTCCTTGGCGATGGGTCATTTGTATAAAATTGACCCCCCTGTTTCTATGCTGGTCGTAAAATTAGAAGCCGAATATTTTAAGAAAGCAGTGGGTCGCACGAGCTTTGTTTGTGAAGATGGCGGATCCATGCAAAAAGCAATTGCAGAAACGATCGCGACTGGCGAAGCCAGGATAGTAAAAGCAAGATCCGTTGGAAAAAATAAAGAAGAGGAAATGATAGCGGAGTTTTACATTACATGGTCTTTTAAAGTAAAGAATAAAACATAATTTCTAATCAATTAAAAAATCTCCTGGGCGGAACGTTAAGTTCCCCCTTCAGGGGGCGGAGGGGGTATGAAAATAGCTTTTCATGGCGCGGCAAGAACCGTAACCGGTTCTAAACATTTGCTGACCTTAAGTAATGGCAAAAAGATATTATTGGATTGTGGCATGTTCCAGGGCTTGGGCAACGAGACCGATATGCTGAACCGGGATTTTGGTTTTGATGCAAAGGATGTAGATGTGATGATACTATCACATGCCCATATTGATCATTGTGGTCTTATCCCCAAATTAGTGGTGGAAGGGTTTAACGGAACGATCTATTGTACCCCGGCCACCAAAGAACTATCGACAGTGCTTATGGCGGATTCCGCGCAAATTCAGGTAGATGAAATAAAATATATCAACAAAGGCCGGGCTAAGGACGATCTGCCCTACCTGCGGCCTTTATATACTA
>JADGPW010000231.1 GCA_017882265.1 Chitinophagaceae bacterium
AATCCGTGATTAAACATTTGTTTAAATCAAACATTTGTTTAACTTTGCCCCTTCATTTTTAAGAACCCCTTCATTATTACCATATGGAGTTTAGTGAAAAACAGGTACAGATCATGGAAGCCGCTGAAAAGCTTTTTGCTGCTAAGGGCTTTGATGGTACCTCGGTGAGGGATATAGCCGATACAGCCGGGGTCAACCTGGCCATGATCTCTTACTATTTCGGTTCCAAAGAAAAGCTTATGGAAAATATGTTTGCCTATCGCAGTGATTTTTTCAAACTGCAACTGGAAACCATGATCCGGAATAAGGAACTACCCCCCCTGCAAAAGATAGAAGCGCTTATTGACCAATATGTGGACCGGCTGATGAAGGAGCAATGTTTTCACAGGATCATCGTACGGGAACAAATGGTAAATTATACGGGTCCTATATCCGGCATGATCCAGGAATTAAAAAAACAAAACCAGGAATTGATAAAACAATTAATACTGGAGGGACAAAAAAAGGGAGATTTTAAAAAAGGCATTGACATTCCCTTTTTGATGATGACCCTGATCGGCACCATCAGCCAGGTCATTACAACCCAGCATTATTACCGGGAAATAAACGGTCTTCATTCTATGCCCGACCCGGACTTTCAAAAGTTGATCAAAAAGAAAACTGGTCATCACCTGAAAAGCATATTTAAAGCCATATTAACACATGAAGTATAATTTAACGGGATCATTATTAGTGACGGGTTTATTCATCCTTTCATCATTGCAGGCGCAGCCTGCCCCACACCTGCGGGAAGAAGTGACTGGACAGGGCGAAGAAAAAAAAATAATTACACTCTTTGACGCTATTGACCTGGGTCTTGCAAACAGCAAGCAACTAAAACTGAGCCAGGCCAAAATAGAAGAAGCCACAGCGGCATTAAAAGAGGCCGTTCAGAAAAAATTACCCGATGCATCGGTCTCCGGCTCTTACCTGCGGCTATCATCAGCCAATTTTGATCTGAAAAATAAAAGTAATACCGCCGGAGGTTCCAGCCAGACGCCCAAGATAAACCAGGCGATGTATGGTATTCTGAACGTTTCGCTCCCGGTGTATGATGGCGGGCGGATACGGTATGGCATTGAATCATCGGAATACCTGGAAAAAGCGGCGAAGCTGAACGCTGACGATGATAAAGATGAAGTGATCCAAACGACTATTGAAGCTTTTGCCAATTTGTTTAAAGCAAAAACGACCATCAGCCTAATGAAGGAAAATTTACTTCAATCGCAGCAGCGCGAAAAAGACCTGGGTAATATGGAAAAGAACGGGTTACTGGCACGGAACGACCTGTTGAAAGCCAAACTTCAAACCTCCAATATAGAACTCGGGGTCCTCGATGCCGACAATAACTGGCAGTTAGCAAATGTAAATATGGATCTGATGCTGGGATTGCCCACCACCACTGAATTGGTGTTGGATACAACGGGAATTGAAAGAAAAAACGACAACCGTTCGCTGGACGATTATTTGCAACTGGCAGTTACCAACCGGAAAGACAGGACAGCCCTGGACTATCAAAGACAAGCGGCCGCCACCGGCGTAAAAAGAACCAAGGCGGAAAAGATGCCAAATCTCCAACTGACCGGTGGCTATATCTCAGCGGATATACCTAAGTTCTTAACCGTTACCAATGCCATCAATATCGGTGTGGGGGTTTCCTATAATATCGCATCCCTTTGGAAAAATAAAGCAAAAGTGGAACAGGCAGAAGCGAAAGTAAAGCAGGTCACGATTTCCGAAGCCATGTTGGACGATAATATCCGGTTACAGGTAAATAAAAATTATTTTGCCTTACTGAGCAGCCGGAAAAAAATTGAGGTCTATTTCAAAGCCGTTGACCAGGCCACTGAAAATTTCCGCATAGTAAAAAATAAATTTGATAATAGCCTGGCCAGTACCAGTGACCTGCTGGATGCCGACCTGGCGAAATTGCAGGCCACTCTTAGTTATACCCTGGCAAGAGCGGATGCTTTTGTGGCGTATAATAAATTATTGCAAACGACCGGTGTGTTAAGCGAGGAGGTAAAAAGATAAAAATTATCCCGATAGCTATCGGGAGATAATAGATAAAAGATTACGGATAATAGTTTTTCACAGCTTGTGAGGATAATTACGATTTGAAGAAACTATTATCTTTTCATTATTAGTTATTATCTCCCTTAACGTTAAATCTGTAAACAATTTAGAAAATAATAGCATTAATATGGAAGCAACAAATACTTCAGCGGCTCCTGTCCCTCCCAAAAAGCGGAATCCCGTTTTCATTATCATATTGGCCTTGCTGGTCATTGGGGGTGCCTGGTTTGGCTTTACCAAGTACCAGCATAGTCTTCATCATGAGGAAACAGACGATGCGCAGGTGAGTGCTGATATCAGTCCTGTTATCCCCAGGATCGGCGGCTACATAACAGAAGTCAGGGTAAAAGATAACCAATGGGTTAAAAGCGGGGATACCTTACTGGTGCTTGACAACAGGGATTATATGATCAGGCTTGAACAGGCTGAAGCGGCCCTGGCTACTTCCCAAAGCAATCTCAACAGCGCCAAAGCCAATACCAATGCCGCTAAATCGAATATTGCCACTACGCAGGCTTCTGTCGGTACCATCAATGCCCAGATAGAAGCCGTCAAAGTAACCTTATGGAGGGCCACGCAGGATTTCGAGCGTTATGCCAACCTGGTAAAAGATCATTCGGTTACGCAACAACAATATGAACAGGCATTGGCCGCCAAAGAATCCGCTGAAAAGCAGATAGCCATCCTGGAAGAACAAAAAAAGCAGGCCCTGCAACAAACAAATTCCGTCACCGAGCAAAGTAATGCCACTGCTCAGCAAATAGAGATCGCGGGTACCAATATTCGCCAGCGGCAGGTAGATGTAGATGCCGCGAAACTGAATCTTTCCTATACAGTGATTACGGCCCAGCAGGATGGATTGGTATCAAAAGTAAATGTGCAACCCGGTCAGTTTGTACAACCCGGGCAGGCCTTGTTTAGTGTGGTGCATAGTGAGAATGTTTGGGTGATCGCCAATTTTAAAGAAACGCAATTGAATAAAATGGTTGTGGGGCAAAAAGTGACCATCAAAGCCGATGCTTTTTCCAAACATAAATTCGAGGCTATCCTGTCTTCCTTTTCACCCGCCACCGGATCAACCTTTGCCTTATTGCCCGCCGATAATGCCAGCGGGAATTTTGTCAAGGTAGTACAGCGTTTACCGGTCAGGATCGAGTTCACGGATAAAACCGACAGCCTTATTAAAAGACTGAGGCCGGGTATGAATGTGCAGGTGGATGTGCATTTAAACTAGGCTGATAACTGAAAAGGATCCAGGAAAATGTTCAATGTTCAATTCTCAATTTTCAATGTTCAAGTTGACCGTTACGATGATAATTGAACATTGAGAGTTGAATATTGAGCATTTAAAAAAAGTGTATGGTACAGGAGATGTCTCTCGTCGAATACGGTTCCCGCAGGGTGATCATTACGGTGACGGCCATCGTCTGTGCATTGCTGGAGATCGTGGACACGACGATCGTAAATGTTTCTATCAATGAAATGAAGGGCAACCTGGGGGCCACCA
>JADGPW010000232.1 GCA_017882265.1 Chitinophagaceae bacterium
ATTGAACGCAATTCCGACCAGGACATGATCAAATTTACCCAACCATCATATGGCGAGTTCAAGTTAAATGCGGTTCCTTATAACGTAGGAGCAGGTGATGCAGGTTCCGACCTGGATCTCCAGGTCACTTTGTATAACAGCGCACAAACACCATTGAATGTATATAACCCCGGAACCTTACTTAGCTCCGCCATTGACACCGTACTCACCCCCGGTGTTTATTATCTAAAGGTGGAAGGGAAAGGTAATATCTATGCACCCAACTATGCAAGCCTGGGCTCTTATTCTTTACAAGGCCGCTTTACCGCGGGCTCCCCATTAGCTGTTAGAAACCTGGAATTGCATGGTGAATGGATGGGTGACAAACACCATCTCACCTGGACCATTGAGGCCGATGAGCAGGTGACCAAACAGGTAATCGAAATATCAACCGATGGAAGAAACTTTACTCCTGTTACCGAATCACCGGCGGATGCACGCTCCTTCATGTACAAACCATTTGTAACCACGACGGCCCAATATCGTCTGAATGTAACATTCGATAATGGCCGCCAATATTATTCCAATATTGTAACGCTCCGGGCAGCAGGTGTTACCCCAAGACCACAATTAGTAGGTAACCTGATTGTTACTCATACTATTGCTGTCACCAGTCCGGGCACCTACCAATATGCTATTTATGATTTTAATGGCAGGACAGTCGGCAATGGGCAACTGAAAAATGGCATGAACATGATTTCCGCTAACGGGTTAACAACCGGTATGTATATCGTCCGATTTATCAGCGGCACCCAGCAGTGGATGGATAAATTCACCCTACAATAAACTTTTTCCGGTTCTGTTAACAGAACAATAATCCGTACTCTTTTTGCAAATCAGAGGTTTTTCTATAACTTAGGAGAACCTCTTTTTTATGCGATGGAGAAAATTTAATGGCGACCCGATCGAATTACCTATCCTGGAAGCAGTGGAAAATGCTATCAAACGTGAAGTAGCGAATGGCTTCCGGTTGAAAGTTTGCATTGGCACCGATTCACAGGTAAAAGGACAGGAAACGGAATATGCTACAGTGATTGTATTTCTCCGGGAAGGTCATGGCGGTTTTATGTTCATTCACAATGAAAGGACACGCCAGCAATTCACAATCAAAGAACGGATGTTGATGGAAGTAGCCAAAAGCATTGAAATTGCCTACGAACTTTGTAATCTCTTTACAGTATACGATGTGGAAATGGAAGTGCATGCGGACATCAATACGAATCCCCATTTCAAAAGCAACGATGCACTTAAGGAAGCCATGGGTTATATACTCGGTATGGGTTTTGCCTTTAAAGCCAAACCCGAAGCCTTCGCCAGTAGTAGCTGCGCCAATAAAGTAGTTAATTAAAGGAATTAGTTATTAGGAATTAGTAATTGGGGCAGATCCTAATTCCCAATTACTAAATCCTAATTCCTTTTTTTAGCCGTCTTTCGCCTGAGTCCAATAATAAGTACAATAAACAAAGCCACCCCAATCGCTATCCGTATAATAGCCGCTCTTTTTTGCCTGTCTCTTTGTTCATTTTGTAAACGGATAAAAGAATCCATATTGTTACTGATATTTTCCTTTACCCCGGCTGAATCCTGAATTTGCCGGGCTTTTGCCACACTGTCTTTTATCCGTTCTAATTTTTTGATGACAGAGTCGTTTGATAAAAGCCCTGGTCCGGCCCCTCCTTTTATCATTTTGCCCCCTGGCTGGGCGGCAACCGGGAGACTTAACAAAAGCAGCATGGAAAACACATAGAATTTCATGATCTTAATTGAAGCAAAATAAAAAATGGGGGTAAAAATACCTGTTTCAGGATATTTTATTCAGGACGTGTGGTGGGTTGCAAATCATTAACTCCTGCATCCTTAGTTTTTGGTTCTGGCTGATGAGCAGCCAAAAAAACAGCGGCGGTGGCCGAGTTGGCGCCTATATACATCTGTTCCATTTTCTTGCTATCTTCCTGCGCAAGAGAAAAAGTGATAAGCACCATTACGAAAAGGACCACAACTAAGTTCTTTTCAGATAAAAATCTTCTCATAACCGTCTCTGAATTGAGTGCAAAATAGGGGATAAATTTCAAACAAACTACACCTAAACAGGTATTTATATTTTATAATCTAGAAAAATTACTGTTTAAACTGCCAATATAGTCCAGCAAAGGCTTACGACCGGTTTTCGTCATGGCAGAAGTGATAAAATAAGGCGGGGGTTCTTCCCAGTGCAGGGTCATCGCTGCTAAAAAAGCCTCTACATTTTTTGTTGTAACCGCGGGCTTATTCTTATCGGTTTTTGTAAAAACAAGTACAAAAGGCGTTTCCCATTTCCCCAACTGGTAAAGAAAATCCAGGTCGGCTTTCTGGGGTTCGTGGCGGCTGTCTATTAACATAAACAGGCAAACCAGGTTTTCCCTTTTCCGGATATAGCCTTCGATCATCTGTTCCCATCTTCGCCGGCTGCTTTGCGAGACTTTGGCAAATCCATAGCCGGGTAGGTCAACCAGGTACCAGCTCTTTTTATTCTTCGATACAACTCCGAAGTGATTGATAAGCTGTGTTTTTCCGGGTGTACCTGATGTTTTTGCCAGTTTAGCATTATTACAGATCATATTGATCAGCGATGATTTTCCCACATTGCTTCGGCCAAAAAAAGCATATTCCGGCCGGTCTGGCGCCGGGCAATCCGTATAAGACGCATTGCTGATGATATAGTGAGAGGAAATGATCTCCATGGGGCTGCAAGATAGTAAGTATACCCCTATGCGGTAAACCATTTAAAGACCCCGAAAGGGTCTGCGACCAGTAAGATCATAGCCACAACAAATCCAATAACCCCGGGAAACATATTGATCTTATCCTTTTTCAGGCTACGCCGGTTATATATAAATGCAAACGGTGTCAGTATACCCCAAATAATGATCAAGCCAAACGTACTGTATAATTGAAATTGCAGAACTAAAAAATAGTTATGAAATATGGGGCTAAGCTCCTCCGGATTACCATAATATAATAAACTGCCTAATCGTATTTTAGTATAGGCAATTATAGCCAGGAATATTAACTGAATGAGTAGCAGCGAATAGCTGATTATAATATATATCTTTTTAAACCTTTGCATTTTTAAAGACAAAACCTGTACAGGAAATTATTGATTCAAATTACAAAAAATCTGATGCGGAGCCATGAGATAAAAACTAATCCTTCGGCTAAGCTCAGGATGAATAAATAATAGTTCATTAAAATCGAAGAGATCCTTCGGGTTTTATGCTGTTTAAAAACTGTAAAATCTTTTCTATTAAGGACACTATTATCTATTCACTTTTATCTTTTATCTACTTTCTTTTATCTCTTTACCTTTGCCCCCCTATGACAGAATCATTGCCCCACGATCATATTCTCCCTTTCAAAGACTCTGAAAAGAGCAAAAAAGAGCAGGTGGCAGAGATGTTCGACAATATCGCCGGCAAATATGACCGGATGAACCGGTTTCTTTCTGCCCGGACGGATATTGGCTGGCGCAAAAAAGCTATCCGGAAGCTTAAGAAAGATAATCCCCGCCAGATACTCGATGTAGCTACAGGTACCGGCGATATGGCCATTATGGCCTGCAAAATGCTGGATCCTGAAAAGATCATCGGGATTGATATTTCAAAGGGTATGCTGGAATTGGGGAGAAAAAAGGTTGAAAAAGAACAACTTGGGGGTAAAATCCAGTTACTGCAGGGCGATTCAGAAACAATAAATTTTGCCAAAAATACGTTTGATGCGGTGATGGTAGCATTTGGGGTTCGGAACTTTGAAAACCTGGAGAACGGTCTTACAGAAATGCGGCGGGTATTAAAACCCGGCGGCCGTTTGATCGTACTTGAATTTTCAAAACCCCGCCGCAAAGCCATTAAAAGTTTATATAACCTTTATATGGGCATCATGGCCCCACAGGTGGCCCGTTGGTTCAGGCAAAACCGGGAAGCATATCAATACTTGTGTGAATCAGCCAATGCTTTCCCGGATCGTCATTTATTTATTGATATTTTAAAAAAAGTGGGATACGCCGACACCGGGTTTAAACCGCTAAGCTTAGGAATATGTTGCATTTACTCGGGAAAAAAACCTTTATAAGCATAAGCACCGTATCCTTTTTGATGATGGGCTCGCTCCTGCTTCCCCAGGCATCGGTAGCACAGTATGATTATGTGCCGGTAGAAAAAAACCAGCCGGATCATGATGCCAAGGCCTTGTATTTCGGTATTACTATCGGTATCAACCTGGCCCGGTTTCAAACAACACTGCATCCCAAGTTTTTGCAGGATGACAGCGTCTTTGTCGCGGAACCTACCAACTCAGGAGGATTTACTTTAGGTTTATCGGCCACTACCCGTTTGTCTAACCGCTTTCAACTCCGGTTCAATCCGCAACTGATGTTCATCGAAAGGGATATTCACTACAAACTCAAATACGCTGATATTGACGGCAACTTTGATGTAACCAAGAAAGTGGAATCGGTGATCATGACCTTTCCTTTTCAAATAAAGTTTCAGAGTGACCGGATCGGGAATTTCCGTGTCTATACCCTGGCAGGCTTCAAAGGCGATATTGATATGGCTTCCAATGCCCGGGCAAAAAGAGCGGATGAACTGGTGAAGATCGACAAATATGATTATGGTCCCGAATTCGGTATCGGCTTTAATTTCTTTTTTGACAGTTTTATTTTCTCTCCCGAGATCAAGATCAGCAATGGACTACGTAATATCCACGCGCGCGATGAAAACCTCCGTTTCTCCAGTGTATTTGATAAAATACAATCCAGGATGATCGTATTTACGATTCATTTGGAAGGGTAATGAATGTCGAACATATGAACAAGGAATTCAGAATATCGAAGGCCGTACATACCTTATATCTCTGACTTTACTCTTTGTTCGTGAATTACTTCATCTGTTCTGAATTCCTTGTTCATATGTTCGACATTCATTTCCACAATTCCGCCCAATTTCATGTAATAATCATTTGACCCGTGTACACGCTATTCGCCATATCCCTGCCATTCGATGAAATGAATACCAGCCATGTCTGAATTGTTTTTCCTGTTAATAGCTTTAAAGGCAGGATGGCGCTGCCCGATTTCCTGATTTCCTCACTGACGAATTTCGCTTCCTTGAATTTCTTGTCATTTGAATACCTCGTTTCCGGAATGGCCGGGATATGGATCACAGCAATACATTTATCATCCGGGCCTGCTGGATTTATTCCTCTCAGATCCGTCCAGCTAAATTTTACTTCACCGTTACCAATTGCTTCGGCCACAGCATTGGTATCATTAGGTATATCGCCCCTGCTCATCAGCACCCGGCTGTAATCAATAGCAAAGGCCGGGTATTGTCCGGTAATACAATTCTTAATATTGTAGGAAAGGGCCGCATTGGTGCCTGTTTTCTCAATGGCAAAATTGATAAAAGTTTTTTCCAGCAAATCCGGCATACCCATACTATAAAGAAATTTGGATATTAGCCCCATCCTGACCTGGTTTATTAATTGTTTTTCTGTAAGAGGCTTGTCAGATTTTTTATTGTTGCCCTTCATGTACGGTTTCCCTTTCCAGGAGGAGAGGGTTACGGTTCCTACCATCCCGGTTACCATGCCTGTAAATACATTGATCTTTCCCATAATTCTTTATTTATATTTTTTTGATCATTCCTCACCTTTTTCTCTTCACTAATCAATAAATCTAAAAAAAGCTGGAAACTCCGGCGTTATGAAAATCTTAAAATTTAGAACTATGCATTTGTCTCTCAGTGCATTGTATAACAAAATGATAAAAAAATGTAAACGAATTTATATCAGGTAGGGGTTAACAAGGGGTCAGATAGGGGTCAGGAAGGGGCTTAATCCCTACCTGACCCTATTTTGTTCTCTTTTTAGACTCTGCCTGAATTAATCCAGTTTTTTCCATTTTACCAATTTCTTTAACTGTTTATTGATGAAAGGCTGTTTGTTTATAAGCCTGCATTAGTTTGAGTTGGTGGCGGTTTTTAATCTGTTAATCCTTCGGCAGAGTAGAATTCCAATGATAAAAACTAATCTGTTTCATGCTTTATTATTAAAAGAAACCGTAGCCCCGAAGCCCGCCTCTCACTGGGTAAAATAGCATTCACCCCTGTTGTTTTTCACAAGGGCCATTAGATCAACATGCTTACTTTAGCAATAGAGAAACAGGATGGATAGCTGGAAATCTTTGTAGTTTTACAATAAACAATTAATGAAATGGGTGTAGTTTATGCAGAAATAGAGTTAATAAATGGTGGTGACCTTGAAATGGTTCGTCGTAAACTGATGGACCAGGATGAAATAAAACGTATGTGGATAAGCGCCCTGGTTGATACAGGCTCCATCATGCTTTGCATTAATGAAAACATCCAGGAACAATTGCAACTACCTGTTGTTGATAAAAGAAAGGCTCAAATGGCTAACTATGATGTGGTAGAATGCGATGTGGTGGCTCCAGTTGAACTCAGGTTTAAAAATAGGTCAACGACCTGCCGCGCGATGGTATTACCTGGCAACTCCGAAATATTATTGGGAGCCATACCCCTTGAAGATATGGATGTACTTATTCATCCCCAACGCCAGGAACTGATTGTAAACCCCGATCATCCTTACTTTGCCCAAATGAAGATCAAATGAGATTGTCGGGAAGACGGGGAGGGCAGGAAGGAATTAGTTATTAGGAATTAGGGACAGCCTCAATGCCACGGAATCATTCCCAGGCAGACAGGGCAGGAAGGAATTTGGGACCTGCCTACCGGCCGGCAGGTTAGTTATTGTGAATCAGGACAGCCACAATGCCACGGAATCATTCCTAGGCAGGCAGGGCAAGAAGGAATTTGGAATTAGTTATTGGGAATTAGGGGCAGCCTCTATGCCCCAGGATCATTTCCCGGGCAGGCCTAACCTGCCTGGCGGCAGGCAGGTTCCAAATTCCTAATTACCTAAAAAAACTGATCCGCTTTCTCCTAATAAGGAATGTTACCAAGTCCCCCTTCGGGGGATTTAGGGGGCCTTAATAATCAAACTCCCTCCTATGCATATTCCATCGTAATCCAAAAGAAACGATCGAAGTATTAGAAGAGGTGATCGGTGGTGTTTTGGTCTCTTGTTTCCTGTATACCGCGTTAAGCTCCAGGAAAAAATTCTCCCGCCATTCATACGACAACAAAAAGGAAGCATAGAGTACATCTGTTTTCCAGCCACTGCCAATAGAATAACCATAATCTCCGATCCGGAATGGCGGCTGGTTGATCAAAAAGATATTGCTGCCAAAGCTCCGGCTGCTGCTATCCCGTCCCTGTATATAATAAATTAGCTTGACCACGCCCATCCATTTCGGCGCCGGCTGGTAACGGGCAATGCCAATGAATTCCTGGAAATTGGCGCCAAGCGGGTGGGCCAGCGGTTGATTATAATGTGTATAATTCGCCACCGAATCAGAATGGGAATAGGTGAAAGGACGCACCCGGTTATGTTCGAATTGGAGGTCAAGATTTTTAATACCAAATGCATTCATATATTTAGCCCCGATCTGTATCCCCCATTTATTTGCCCAATAACCACGGTTCTTTTTTATTTCCGATAGAACGAATTCATCCAGGGCAAACTGCCCATAGACCTGGAACTTCTTCGCGATATTGGCTTTTAGGTCGAGCCCGTCTACGGAATTATCAAAACTTCCATTCTGTTGTTCAATAGAGCGGTAAAAAATAACGGGGTTAAGGTAACCGAATTCAAAATGATCCTTGCGTCCAAAGATGATGCTTTCAAATAAACCTATGTTGAGCCATTTATTAACTGCCATATCAAGATGGTGCATGGCAGCATATTTTTTAGGTATCAGCTTATCACCCCCGGGAATTTGCGCGGAATGTAATTCCATGAATAGATTCTGGTAATTGATCTTCCAGATGCGTGTGTTTAGTTTCAGGAAAAGATTACTATTGCCGGAATTACCCAGGAACAGGCTGCGATAGCCGTTGCCGATAAAATTCTTATCATAACCAAATGCCGCATCAATGTATTTTGCCACCCTGAAGGTGAAATAACCACGGGCGTCAAAATAATCGTAGCCGGTTGTATGAAAGCTTTTATAAAATCCTTCCCCGAGAACGGCCATTCTTTTATTTACCCAATCCCTTACGTACAAAGGATCCTTTTCCTGATTATCCGTTACATAGGCATAAAACCCGATCTTACTGGCAATTTGTCCTCGGACATTGACCCCTCTCGTATTCAGGTAAAGTGTTTCATTATTGCCTTGTTCTTTTGATACAATAAACTGGATCACCGGGTTGATCACCAGGTCGAAATCCTTTATATGCACCTCATACAGGTTGGCCGGTGTTTTATAAAAACTTTTAAGGAAAGGCTTCCTGCTTTTATATCTGGCCTGTTCTTCGGGTTTCAGATATTCAAGATCATTGAGGTAGAGGCTATGCATATTATAAGCATCCACTTTTGAAAGTGAAAAGCCCGGTTTGCCGGAAAGAACCCTCTCCATGACCGTTCGACGGCTGAAGGGTTTTGTCTTGGAAAAATTCAATACCGAATCAGTCTTATTTAAGATCTCCATCCTTTCAATAAGAATATTGGCCTTATCATCCTGGGGAAAATAACTGGTTTGCGATGAAGCCATGAATGGAAAAAGAAAAACCAGCAATAGTAAGGCTTGTAATCCCCCCGCCAGCCCGCGGGGTTGGGGGTGTCTAAGAATTAAAAGCAGTCTTACAAGGGTTTTTTTAAATTGCATAGCTCATGGGATTTAGATTCGGGGAACAAAATATGCAAAATTATCTGATTAAAAATATACAGGTTGTCAACGAAGGCAGTATTATAACCGCCGATGTGTTGATAAGAGATGGAAGGATCGAAAAAATAGAATCACGGATTGCGCGGATTAATGGTGCTTCCCGACTGGGTCATTTAGAAAAGGATTACACAGAGATTGATGGCGAGGGGAAATATCTTTTTCCCGGGTGTATTGACGACCAGGTGCATTTCCGGGAACCCGGATTGACACATAAAGCAACCATCTATACCGAAGCAAGGGCAGCCGTGGCAGGTGGTGTCACCAGTTTTATGGAAATGCCGAATACCGTTCCTCCGGCCTTTACGAAAGAATTACTGGAAGAAAAATATATGATCGCCGCCAATACATCATTGGCGAATTATTCATTTTATATGGGTGTTTCTAATGATAATGCTGATGAAGTGCTGAGGACAAATGATAAAAAGAAAACTATCTGCGGGATCAAGATCTTTATGGGTTCTTCTACCGGCAACCTGCTCGTGGATAACCCCGCTACCCTGGACCGGATATTCCGGGAAAGTGAATTATTGATCGCCACCCATTGCGAGAATGAAATGATCATTCGTGAGAACCTGGAAAAACTAAAAACCAGTGGCAGAAATTTAACGGCTGCCGATCATCCAGTGATCAGGGATGAGGAAGCTTGTTTTGCCTCTTCATTCTATGCCATCCAGATCGCTAAAAAATATGGAACCCGATTACATATCCTTCATATTTCAACGGAAAAAGAGTTGCAGCTATTCAGCAATATGATGCCACTAAAACAAAAACGCATTACGGCTGAGGTCTGTATTCACCATCTGCATTTTACCAGTGATGACTATGCGCGACTAGGCAACCTGATCAAATGCAATCCGGCGATCAAAGCGCCTCATCACAAAGATGCATTGTGGAAAGCCTTGTTAGATGGAAAGCTGGATGTAATTGCTACCGATCATGCCCCGCATACCTTGGAAGAAAAGAACCTACCCTATGAAAAAGCTCCGGCAGGTTTGCCCCTGGTGCAACATTCTTTATTATTAATGCTTCATTATCATAAACAAGGAAATATAACATTGGAAAAAATAGCCGAGAAAATGAGTCATGCCCCCGCTGATTGCTTCCAGGTAAAAGACCGGGGTTATATCCGGGAAGGTTATCATGCTGACCTGGTAATCGTGGACCTGAATCAGATCTCCCGGGTTTCTAAGAATAATATCTTATATAAATGCCGCTGGAGCCCTTTAGAGAATTTTGAATTTCCCGCATCTATTACTCATACGTTTGTAAATGGTAATTTAGTTTATGCCTGCCCCGTAAATGGGGGAGGGAATGAAACCTGGGATGAATCAAAGATGGGCCAACGGTTAAAATTTGATCGGTAACACTCCCTGGATAAAAGTCAATTCGATGCGTTTTATTATTTGGATACTTATTTTTTCTCCTTTTTGTGCATATACTCAGCAAAGACCTGAATATGGTAAAGTAAGATCTGACAGCAGTTTTAATTGTCATGAATTCAACCAGGATTCCATTCCATATGGGCTGGGGAAAATCTGCCATTCAAAAAACGAACTTGAAATAAGGCTAAAAAGCATTTATAGACCTAATGGTGGAAGGGAGCTTATTGTTCTTTCGTATGCAAACAATACCTGGGATGCCAGAAAGTACATGGTTACATCAGGAATAGTCGGAAGTAAAATTGAAACTACTTATTTTCAAAATCCGTATAAAAATGATCATAACATTGAAATGATCTTTAATAACCTATTTGATACATTAAAAACAAATAATATTTTTTTATTACCCAATCAATCGGAAATGGGGCATGAACTAACCGTATTTGACGGAACATTATATATTATAACTTATAAAGCAGGAAATAAATTCAGGAGTTACCAGTATGAAAACCCGGAAGCGTACCTGACACAATTTCCAGATAAAGCCGAATACAGGCAATTAAAGACAATCATTATCACATTAAAGAATTTTTTTAAGTAGATTTCACAACGATGCAAATTGACAAAACATCATTCAGCGATATCTCCATCTTCCATCCCGAAGAAGAATTCTCCATTTTTCATAAACTCAATTTTACTAAGACCACCGGTGGCAAGGAATGGCTGCGTAAATTTTTCAGCGAACCGCACGACGACCTGCAAAAGATCCTCGGCACCCAAAAGGTCATCCGCACGTTTATGGAACATGTGAATGACTGGCCCACCGGCATCACCAATGGCACGGTGCTGATGATCGATAAATTCATGGACTACGCGCTTGACCCGATCAGCGAGCATCCGGGCACCTTAAATAATATGCTTTACAAATGGCTGCATAGCGAAGACTATTCCCTGCTGAAATACTCGATGGTACATTTCGCCGATTTTTACCGTGGCCTGAAAACCATAGCTGAATTACTGGAAGAACTGGACCTACCACCGAATATCCAATTATATATTGACCGCATCAGCAGCTTATTAACGCATCCACCCTTGCAAAAACTGGCGGAATCTGAACCCGGTCAGAAATTCTCATCCCGGCAATATCTTTTCTTTGGATTCCATCTACGGGGAAGGTATAGATCAGATACCCTGGAACTGGTGGAAATATTCAGCCGGCTCGATGCTTGGTATTCCATGGCCGTAGCGGTGAAAACATACGGGCTCAGCTTTCCTGAGTTTATAGAACAGGAAACGCCGCTGGTGGATGCCAAAGGTTTGTATCATTTGCTAATACCCCGCCCCGTGGCGTATGATCTGCAGATGAACCCCCAGCATAATTTTCTTTTCCTGACCGGCGCAAATATGGCCGGTAAAAGCACCCTGATCAAATCGATTGGTTCCGCGGTCTTCCTGGCACATATCGGTATGGGGGTGCCGGCCCGCCAAATGAAGCTGACCTTGTTCGACGGACTTATCAGCAATATCAATGTCGTGGATAATATCGCCAAAGGCGAAAGTTTCTTTTTCAATGAAGTACAGCGGATCAAAAGCACGATCGAAAAAATAAATAACGGTAAAAAATGGCTGGTGCTGATCGATGAGCTTTTTAAAGGCACCAATATGCAGGATGCCATGAAATGTTCGCTGACCGTTATCAAAGGATTGATAAAGATCAAAAACTCCCTGTTCATTCTCTCCACGCACCTGTACGAGATCGGAGATGAATTAAAAGATTATCCCAATATCTCTTTCCGGTATTTTGAGACCAATGTAAAAGATGAACAACTGGAATTCAGCTACCAGTTAAAAGAAGGGATCAGCAACGATCGGATCGGTTATGTCATCTTAAAAAGGGAGAAGGTGGTGGAGATGCTGGATAAATTGTAAACCCCCAGCCCCTAAAGGGGAGGAACTAATTCTTCGGATAGAATCTCTTATCTTTTCTTAAATTTTCTTCGATGAAACACTTGATGTTTTTTTTCTTCATCTCAGCTTCCTTGTTCGGTTATGCTCAAAGCAAGGTTGATGTGCTGCATTATAAGTATAGCATTGAATTAAATGATAATACAGATACCATTTACGGTCAAGCTGAAATAAAACTGAAATTCATTCGGGCGGTTTCTTCTTTTAAACTTGATCTTATTTTACAAAACGACAAAGGAAAAGGAATGAAAGTGGATGGGATAACCGGACCAGGTATAAGGGGATTTGTAAGACAAGGAGATAGCCTGGAAATCATCCTTTTTTATCCTGTCAGTATGAATGACACTGCCAGTTTTATTGTTACTTATCATGGTATTCCCTCCGACGGACTTATTATTTCCAAAAACAAATATGGCCAGCGAACTTTTTTTGCCGATAACTGGCCCAATCGCGCGCATAACTGGATACCCTGTATAGATGATCCCGCCGATAAAGCGAGTTTTGAATTTATCGTTACGGCTCCCTCGCATTACAGGGTCATATCCAATGGCGTATTATCAGAAGAGATCAACCTGCCGGGTGATAAAAAATTAACGCATTGGAAAGAAGACGTGTCTTTGCCCACCAAGGTAATGGTGATTGGGGTAGCGGACTTTGCAGTAAAGATATTTGACGATAGTCCGGCCGGGATTCCCGCAAGTGCCTGGGTATACCCGCAGGACAGCGTGAAAGGTTTTAAAAATTATTCGGTGGCTCCGTCTATTTTAAAATTCCTTTCCGCTTATATCGGGCCCTACCCGTATGAAAAATTAGCCAATGTTCAATCCAAGACCATTTTCGGCGGCATGGAAAATGCAAGCGCTATTTTTTATGATGAAGGTTCTGCCTCTTCCAACCAAACAGTGGAAAGCCTGCTGGCTCATGAAATTTCACACCAGTGGTTTGGTGATATGGCTACCGAAAAAAGTTTCGCCCATCTCTGGCTCAGCGAAGGCTTTGCCACCTATCTTACCCATATTTATATTGAATCAAAGTATGGAACCGACAGCCTGAACCATGAAATGCAAAAAGACAGGGAAGACGTGATCGGTTTTGCAGGAAGCTCCGACCGGCCGGTAGTTGACCCGGTATCTCCCCTGATGCAACTATTGAATGCAAATAGCTACCAGAAAGGGGGCTGGATACTGCATATGCTGCGACGGCAGCTTGGGGATTCTGTCTTTCATCTGTCCATTCGCCGTTATTATGAAGCGTATAAAGGAAAGAATGCGGATACAAAAGACCTGCAGGTGGTATTTGAGAAAACGAGCGGCAAAAACCTGGATGTATTTTTCAGGCAATGGTTATATCACCCGGACCTGCCCAGGTTAATGATCACCTGGAAATGGCTGGCAAAGCAAAAAAAAGTGATGGTCACCGTTGTACAGTTCCAAAAAGAAGAAGCCTTTCAGTTTCCACTTGAAATAGCTTTGTCAGCAGGTAAAGCAACACAGCAGGTTCAAAAGATGAACATTACCCAGAGATCGGAAACATTTACTTTCATGTCGAAGACCAAACCTACCCGGGTTATCGCCGATCCCTTTACATCACTTCTTTTTGAAGGGGCTGTTACGGAAACAAAGTAAGACATTGTGTATCAGCCCCGATAAGGAGATAAAAAATAAAAAAATTGCCAGAGGCATCCCTTTGGTAAAAGTGAATTACTGTCCGAAAAGACAATTGCGCCTGCGGAAACTTTTATCTTTTATCTTTCATTTTGGGCAAAATTGTAATTTAGGGATTCAATCGGTTTACAATGCCTGATAATCCCAGAATGCCGGGTCATCCTTCTGAATTGCCTTCTTCGCGGTCATCTGAGGCGGCTTCAAATTCCACACCCCCTCCGCCTAATTACATTGCCCCTCCCCCTCCACAACATCCGGCTTCTTCATCCGGCAGTAACCAGACACGAAACATAATTATAGGGGCCATTAGCACCATCGTTGCATCTACGATCATTTATTACCTTACCCAATACCAGAACAGGAACAAGTCGGATTCGGCAGATAGTTTACTGGTAAAGAAAGAAGCTACTTCAAATGCATGGAACTCTTATGTAACCATTGATAACTTATATTATAAGAACATTTTGCTGCTAGCCAATGATAAAAGATTTTCAAACAAACTGGACAATTTTAAAACGGAATTATTTAATGAAGCGGAGAAGTTCATAAAGGACGCCGAAGCCATCAGTAAAAAGAAAAATATAGACGAAGCTTTTGTTACACTGGTGAGCAGGAGGTTGGAAAGGGAGAAGGAGATAAAAGAATACAGCTCCGGCATTTTTAGGAAAATAGATTCCGTCAAAAATTCGGGGCAGAGTGTGGCCGAACAAAGACCAGCATTGGCGGGTCTCATTGAAGACTATGAAGATTACTTAAAAGAAATGGAGCACCGGGCCGCTAATGAATTGGAAGATCTTTCTAACATACTTTCAGAACGATATGGGAAACAGTTGTTTAACCTGAACGATTTTTTATTTTATACAGATTACAAAAAAACGATGGCTGTCCTGAAAACGGATACCACAGGGAATACCCCGGTTGAGTTTGCCAAAAATATCAATCCCAAAAGCCTGATAGGTAACTGGAATGATAATAACAATAAGTTAATCCTGATGAATAATAATAAAATGAATTATTCCCTGGTGGTCGGTGAAAAAGATACAGGCACCTGGAAGATCGAGAATGATCAACTCCGCCTGGATGCGGTCAACCTGGATACCAAAGATAAAAGCACCTGGTTCTTTAACCTGAGTAAGATCACCCCTAATTCCTTTACGATGACCCTGTGGGAAAAGCCCTTTGATACGTATAACCTGGTAAGGGTGAAATAGATAAAAGTGAATAGATAATAGTGTCTTCAACAGAAAAGATATTACAGCTTTTAGAAACTGTCAAAGCCGGGAAGTTTCCTGGAATTTAATTCACTATTATCTTTTATATAACTCGAAATAATCGATTGGTTTTCCAGGGCCAACCATCGAAGATATTTAGCTGGTGATATAAGCCCAATCCTCGTAATCTATTAGTTTTATCTGCTACCTTCTTTCTTCTTTGTATTATTACCATCTTACAATGAAATATGTCCCGGAGGGACATTTCATGGGTAGCTACCGAAAATGTTAAGTTGGTAAACGTTCCGGAGGAACGGTTCGTGCTAACGTCTATTTGAAAAATAAGCACAAGGTGTTCCGCTGGAACACAGATTGCATTCCCACTTTTATATAACTAAAATAATCAACCGGTTTTCTCTGGCAAAGATCTAAGTTATCTGGCCGGTGATAAAAGCTGAATTCCCGTTTACTATTCAC
>JADGPW010000233.1 GCA_017882265.1 Chitinophagaceae bacterium
GCCTATCTTCCGCAGCCTGCCCCGACAAAGGAGGGGTGATTCAAATCTAAAAGTAAATTAAGGCAATAGCAAATAAGAAAAATCTACTTTAAAATTTAGGTAAGGATAAGCTGCCGGCAGGCAGGTTACACAGATTAAGCAAGGATTACACAGTGTAATCAGTGATATTTTTTTGACTGATCATTTGATAAACATAATTCGCCGCATAAATATCTTCGATCGCGATACCCAACGATTTGAAAAGGGTTATCTCATCATCGTTTTCCCTGCCTTTCTTCTGTCCTGTTAATACTTCACCCAATTCTCCTTTTACATGATCATCAGCGATAGCGCCCTCTTTTTTGGGGATAATAAAATCACCGGATTCATTATAGAGGGATTCATATTTATCCGTATACAATTTTGCCATTACGATTGCTACTGTATCCAGTTCCCTCGTTACAGGCGTACAGGACCCGACTGCATTGATATGCGCTCCTTTTTTTATCCATTCGCCCAGCAGTACAGGTGTCACAGAAGCCGTGGTGGTACATATTATATCAGCCCCGGTAATGGCCTCCTTTCCATCGGCTACTGCAATAGTCAATACATTGTGTTTTTTTCTTATTTGCCCGGCCAGTTCTTCCGCGTTAGCATGATCACGGCTCCATAATTTTATGCAATTAATTTTACGTACACATAGCATCGCTTCCACATGTTGAGCTGCCTGGGTGCCTGAACCCAGTATAGCCAGGTTGGATGGGATATCCCTTGCTAATAATTTCGTGGCCAGCCCGCTCACAGCTGCTGTTCTTATAGCTGTTATTTCGTCCGCATCCACCATCGATAACAGTTGCCCGTGTATACTTTCAAACAGCAATACCACGCCCTGGTGCGAAGGAAGACCCGATTCCCGGTTGCCGGAAAAAGCGCTGATCACTTTTATTCCCATTACTTTTTTATTGGCGCTGTAGGCGGGCATCATACCCAGCAATCCTTTTTTGCCCGGAAGCCACATCAGCGAACGCAAAGGCTGAATGATCTGGCCATGCACAAGCGCGGTAAATGCTTCTTCCATCAAAGCGATACATTTTTTCATGGGGAGGCATTGCACTACTTCTTCTTTAGCTATGTATATGGGGCTCATGGTGACAGGCGAATAAATAACCTCAAACAAACTTACTATAAAACGCGCAGGCGGGGAGATGGCAATTATTCTTTTTGGAGACAAAGATTTAGGCCGGAGTTGGATTGGAGTATTTGCTTAAACTCATCTATTTGCTTTGTCTTAAAAGATCCCCGCGAGATAAGAATAGCCGATAAGCTGTTCTGGTAGATCATAAACCAGCCCTTTAATTCGACTACTTTGTATATCTTGCCCCAGGTCAGTTCGGTATAAAATGATTCGCCCTTCAGTATTATTTCTTTTTTGGTAAACTCAATTTCCAGGGTTTCTTTCAAAAGATTATTTGACTCATAATTTCTCTTGATTGTCCTGTAAATGACCAGGGGCTGAACAAGGATAATGAGCACCAAAGTCATGTATTGATAGTAAGCTGGTTTTGGGACAGGTAAGAAATGTAAATAATATCCCAGTATCCAAAGCAACATCACCAAAGCGACGCAGAGGATAACGATCATCACTGGTTTTTTATAAGTTATAGTATAGAGGAGCTTTACATATTGTTTAAAGGAGATCCTGGTTTTAATTGTCATAATAGGTATTGTTAGTTGCTTCCTGCTGGCAATTTACTTCATTATGTGTAGCAATATTGCGGTATGGTCCGTTGTACTGCATTCACAACCTATCCATTTGATTTTGAATTGTCTCTTTGTCTTGATGGATCCTTACCAGGGAAAGTGCTTTATGAAAATCCATTTTGGCCTGGGAGATATCGATACCTCTGTAAAGTTCACCCGGGAGGGGCATATAAAGGTTCTATTATGTTATGTATAAGGATAGAAAAACTCAGATAAATGTACTTTAAAACCTTCAGGCCAGCTATGTCTTCCAAAGGAAAGAGGGGGGCTTCCGATATGTCTATCGGTCTTTTTCCCATTTACGTGTAGGCGAGCCCTTGTATCTTTCAATTTGCCAGGAATTATGGGCGGCCTTTTTGAAAAGTCTCTTCCTCAATTTCTCCGGGTAAAATATTTTGGTAGAAGTTTTACTAATAGAATAACGTGGCAGAATATTCAATTGTCCTAAAATTTCATAAGTAGCGGCTCCGCAGCGCATTCCAAAAAAGGCATAATCGTAAGGAGTTTGTTTTAAATAAGCCGATTCAATGCTGTCAAATTGTTGTTTTTGTTGCAGGGTAACAGGAATATACACAATGGCTCTTTTAACACTATCAGCATTACGGGTCATAAGGCCATCAAAGCTTTTGACAGAATGTTCAGCGTACAGGCTATGCCTGCTGTTCTTTTTGGCAAACCAATGAAACTTTCCATGATGTATGAAGCTCAACACCATGCCACTGTCACCTTCAATACCAACATGTCCACCTAAAACACCGCCAAACCATTTAGATTCTGTGTCCTTATATTTTTTAAGTGGTTTTGATCCATATAAAAAATGCACTTTTATAGTGGTGGCGTTCTGTGAAAAGGACAGGAGAGAGAAAATGCAAAAAAATAGTGTCAGAATTTGTCTTTTCATAGTCTTAAGGAACGGTCGGTTAATGATTAGATTCTAATTATTGTGTGCCACCTATAAAAATAAGCCAATTCTGTAAAATTCATTTCATTGGATCCCTGAATGATTAGTTAATTCCTGGTAGTGTCCTGATTTAAGTCGTGGCGACTTTGCATGAATTATCCTGGCAAAACCTGACACTACCTATTCCTTGCTATCGCCTGTTCCTTAAAATCCAATGGGTTGCAGGATCCAGGTTGTTTATACAAACTGAAAACGACCCCCGTCAAACAACCCTTGTCACTCAGCTTTAAACGCGGTATCTGGGGGGACCCGAAACTTTGATGGCGACAAGCAACAAAGGCCTGATCCGGAATGCCGGAGGTAGTTCCCAATTACGCTATTATTCCCGGGAAGCCAGTTTTACAGCGATAGTAGGTGCTTTTTGTACTTCGGCGGAACGCAGCATCGGTGCCCTAAATTATGATAAGACATGGAATATCATCTCTATCGGCCCTTGATAGGCGGCTTAAAATTGTTATCTTTTAATATATTTTATAAGTCCAGGACTTTTCCAACATAAATTGTTACTCCATGGCTTAGGAGATTAACAATGTAAATACCTTTCTGCGAAGGCTTCACTATTTTAAATGTGCTTAATTCTTTTGTGAATATTATCTTTTCTGAAGATATCTTTTTGCCGTCCATATTATACAGTTCGATCAACCCGTTTCCCGGCGATGCATCCGTCGTTTGGACATACACATAATTTTCCCCGGTATAATGCAGCACTTTTATGCCCGGGTTTATATCCGTAATAACCTGGATGGTTCGGTAGACATGTTTTTGCCCGTTGTTATCCGTTTGAGATATGCGGTAATAGTTAAGGCCATAGGGTTGCTGATCCGTAAAAGAATAATAGTGTTGCTGGTTTCCATTTCCCGGCAGGACATTCACAGTTGTTATGGTTCCAAATGTCTGACCATCCCTGCTCTTTTCGATAGTAAAAAAGCCATTATCCATTTCATTGGCAGTGCCCCATTCCAGCAATACCGTTTTTTGAATATAATTACCGCGAAAGTAAAGCCAGCTAATAGGAAGGATAGTACTACAACCACTACCATTAGGTACTCTCGCAACGATGGCGGCGGTATTGACCGCCCCTGTGGTGGTAAGTGCTCTTCCGCTTAGCGAATCCCCGGTATTCAAATTGATGGCTCCGTTATTGCAAATGATGGTTCCGTTGAATACCGAGTTGTCATTGATGGTCACGGCGCCTTCAATTTTCCAAAACACATTTCCGGCCCTGGCCCCGTTGATCAAAATGACTTTTGAATTAACACTGGTGGTAAGGGCACCGTTTATCTTAATAACAAATACAGCATTGGCATTGCCTGCTGCATTCAGGTAAAGAGAATCGGTAAATGAGGCGGCAGCATTCATCAGGTAAGTATGTGGCGTAAGAACCAGGTTCCTTCCAAACTGGGCGGGATATAATAACTCGATATCGTTAGGCAATACGTTGAGATAATTATAAACATTCAGCAGATCTGCTGCGCAGGCTGCCGTTGAGCCATCGGGCATAGGATGAATAGTACCTGTTACTAATAAAGGATCAAAGCCGGTAGTTAAACCAACATTTGTTCCAACATCTCCTGTTACAAGCGTGATGCCGGTATTGGTAACCGGCCCATTACTTGAAAAAATTGCATAGCAGGCAGAGGAAGCAAGGATAGGCGCTACGGGCCCGGTCAGCACGGGGCTTCCGCAACCGGTTGGTGTATAGGCCAGGATTCCATTAATGGTAACTGCCCCGGTAGTAGAAAGAGCCCTTCCTTCCAGCGTATCATTCACATTCATGTCAATGGCGGCATTGTTGGCAACAATGGTTCCCCGCATGAAAGTGGCTGAAGCCATGCTGACTAAACCTTCCACTTTCCAAAACACGTTGCATGCCAATGCCCCATTGATCAATTTTATCTTGGATGATGCATTCGTTGAAAAGGCCGCCTCGATCTGGAAAATAAATACAGCATTTGCATTCCCCTGCGCATTTAGAAAAAGATCTCCACCAAGTGTGGTTACTCCCGATATCTTATACACGCCTGCAGTAAGGGTATCTCCGTTTCCAAGCAAAGGCGCCGGAAAGAAAGTAGGTATTGCTGCATCCAGTTGATTATAGGCAATCAGCAAATCTGCCGCGCACTGTGTGCTGGCACCGTCATCGTCGTGCATAACACCATTCACATTTCCGAAACCCGTGCTGGCGCCGCTGTTGGTGCCTATATTGCCCGTCAACTGCGAAATTCCGGTGTTACTTACGGCTCCAATGGCAGAGAATAGTACAAAATTGGCGGCCGTGCCTAAAGTAGGGGCTTGGGCAAAATTTATCCCCGGGTAAAATAAGACAGTAAGAGTTATTACACCAGAAAGTAACTTTATTCTCATGAATTGGATTTTAGTTGTGAATGGTAATATTTACCATACAAAGTTCCTTTTATCTAAAGCGGAAGGATTATACTATAAAAGATAATTCTTGTATAATTCACATGTTTGCCTTGTTATTTACGTGCTTTTACTCTGCATGCTGTTAAAGGAAGTAAGAACAGCATCAGTTGCCGGATATGTCTCCCTGATCGGTTTGTTGGACGGAAAGGATAATTTATCGGTTTGAGGACGACTTGCAAATTGATCATTGAGTTTACCTGTCAAGTCATTCATTTTCCGGCACTGACTCAGTTGTAAGCGGAAGACACCGGGGCACTATACAAACTGAAAACGATCCCCGTCAAACAATCCCTTATCACTCAGCTTTAAGTGAGGTATCACCAGTAACGCCATAAAAGAAAGTGTCATAAAAGGAGCTGCTAAAGTAGAGCCGAGTTCTTTGGTCATTTTATCGATAGCAGTGTAGTCGTCAGCTACCTTGTAACCATCTTCATTACTCATTAACCCGGCTAAGGGTAATGGAAGTATGACCTCCCTCCCGAACTTCGTTCCCAACCCTTGGTTGTCTCCTAAGGAGGGAGGGCAACAGCAGCTCACCCCCCCCTTTTTTTCAATAACCAGGTTGACGGCCCTGCAAATGCTTTCATCGTCCACACCAACAGCAACGATATTATGACTATCATGTGCTACAGATGAAGCTAAGGCTCCCTGCTTAATTCCAAAATTTTTAATAAAAGCTTTCGCTACAGGGGCATCATGGTAGCGGTTCACTACTACTATCTTCAGAATATCTCTTTTTATATCGCTTATTATTTTACCATCTTCTGTTTTTGGAGGTATGGAAAGCCAGTTCGTGATAAGTTGTCCATCTAAAGCCTCTATTACAGGCATTTCTTTTTCATTATTCCAGCTCACTTCAAAATCACCCACTTCCTTCTTCGTGCAGGAGAAATTATTGATAAGCCCTGATCTTGATGTTTTAATATTTGATATGCCATTTTCTGCGACTAGTTCACCATCAATAAACGTTTTTACAACTTCAAAAGATTTTAGATCCTTTACAACAATAAAATCTGCGTAATCGCCTGCTCTCAGCAATCCCACATCCAGTTTGTAATGCTTCACCGGGTTTACACAAGCTGCCTTGAGAATTTTAAAGATATTAATCCCTTTGGCTACCGCTCTTGCACAAAGCTGGTTGATATGTCCCAGCACCAAACTGTCCGGGTGCTTATCATCACTACAAAACATGATCATATCCGGGTGGTCATGCAACAGATCGATCAATGCTTCAAAATTTTTAGCCGCGCTCCCTTCCCGGATCAGGATCTTCATGCCATACTCCAGTTTATCTAACGCTTCTTCCTTAGTAAAACATTCGTGGTCGGTGGAAATTCTGACTACTTTAGGTTTCAAAGTCTCCCCTTCGGGGAGATTTAGAGGGGCTTCGATATACTGAGCCGCTGATTCACCCCTTAACCCCGGCGCATGACCATCTACCGGTTTATCTAAACGAAGACTAGCCGCGATCTTCTTCATGACTTCCTCGTCTTTATACAATACACCCGGAAAATTCATCATCTCGCTCAGGTATTTTATTTCATCACGTTGTAATAATTTTTCAACCGCGGCTGCATCCAGCGAAGCGCCGGCGGTTTCAAACACCGTAGCGGGTACGCAACTGGGTGCGCCAAAATTAAATTTAAAAGGAACGGTCTTTCCGTTTTCGATCATGAATTCAACACCTTCTAACCCGCAGACATTGGCGATCTCATGGGGATCACTTACCGTGGCTACCGTTCCATGCACCACCGCCAGCCGGGCAAATTCTGACGGCACCAGCATGGAGCTTTCGATATGAACATGACTGTCGATGAAGCCGGGTAAGATGTAATTGTGAGTGGTGAGTGGTGAGTGGTGAGTTTCTTCAATGGAAGATATCTTTCCGTCTTCAACAGTTATGGTAGCGGGGTAGATGCGTTGCTGGTGAACATCAACAAGGTTGCCCTGGATGGAAAGCGGTGACATAACGGATGATTTAGTTAAAGATACAATTTCACTTTACCACCTGATACAGGGATTGGGTTATTTCGGTCTTGTCCGGTTTTGAACCACATAGATACATAGAACCTTATGTGAACCCTATGTTTTCTATGTCCTATGTGCCTGCCTGCCGGTAGGCAGGGTTCAAAAATCGAAAACCGGACACTACCTATATTTCCATGGATTTCTTCTTACATCGTAAATCACTAACTTCAATCCCTATACTTACCTTGGCTAAATCAATACTATAGCTATGAGAAAATTACTGCTGCTCACCTGCCTTTATTCATTCCTCCAGGTTGATGCACAAAAAAAGCCCATCACTAATACAGGGACTCAGGATGCAGATTCTATTCTTCTCTCCAAATTAAAATACCGCTTAGTGGGCCCCTGGCGGGGTGGAAGAAGCGGTGCCGTAACCGGCAGTTATAAAAACAAGAATACTTTTTATTTCGGTTCTACGGGTGGCGGTGTATGGAAAACCAGCGATGGTGGCAGCAACTGGAAAAATATCTCGGATAAATATTTTGGTGGCAGTATTGGCTCTGTGGCAGTGGCGCCATCCGATGAAAATATTATTTATGTGGGCGAAGGAGAGAACACCATGCGGGGTAATGTAAGCGAGGGCCTCGGAGGTCTCTGGCGCAGCGATGATGCCGGCAGAACCTGGAAGAACATTGGTCTTAAAGATGGCCGTCATATCGTTCGCATCCTTATTCATCTCAGGGATCCGAATACCGTATGGGTAGCCGTGATGGGACATATATTCGGTCCTAATGAAGAACGGGGTGTTTATAAAACAACAGATGGAGGAAAATCATGGAAGAAAGTCCTTTTCGTCAATGATCAAACCGGTTGCAGCGACGTGGTGATGGAACCCGGTAATCCGGCTGTACTATATGCAGGAATGTGGCATTTACTCAGAACTCCCTATAGTATGGAGAGCGGGGGCATTGGAAGCGGCTTATGGAAAAGTACGGATGGGGGTGAAACATGGACAAATATGAGTTCCAAAAAAGGGTTGCCTAAAGGCGTATGGGGAATTGTAGCCGTGGCGGTGGCGCCTTCTAACCCGGATAAGATATATAGCCTTATTGAAAATAAAACAGGCGGTTTGTATATGAGCGCCGACGGGGGTGAAACATGGACGCTAAACAGTAGTGATAACAATATCCGCCAGCGGGCCTGGTATTATACAAAAGTTTTTGTAGATCCAAAGAACGAGAACACGGTGTATTGCCCCAATGTAAATTTCATGCGCAGCCGTGACGGAGGAAAAACATTCCAGTCCGTTCCTACTCCCCATGGAGATCATCATGATCTATGGATCGACCCGGAAGATGGCAACCGAATGATCGTGGCCGATGATGGTGGCGCGCAAATAAGTTTTGACGCCGCTAATAACTGGAGCAGCTATAATACTCAACCAACAGCGCAGATATACCGCGTGACCACGGATAATAGTTTTCCCTACCGGATCCTGGGAGCGCAACAGGACAATTCCACCATAAGGATAAAAAGCCGCACAGCAGGTAATGCGATCACAGATAATGATTGGGAACCTACGGCAGGCGCTGAATCAGGATACGTGGTAGCCGATCCCCTGAACCCGGATATTGTATATGGCGGTAATTATGGAGGTTACCTCTCACGCCTGGATCATAAAACCGGGGAAAACCGGGCCATCAGTGTTTGGCCGGATAACCCGATGGGCGCGGGCGCCGATGTACAGAAATTCCGTTTTCAATGGAACTTCCCTATTTTCTTTTCCCCGCATAATCCTAAAAAATTATACACGGCAGGCAACGCCTTATTCGCTACGGAGAATGAAGGGGCCAATTGGGAACAGATATCACCCGATCTCACCACCAATGATAAAAGTAAACAGGCTTCCAGCGGAGGGCCTATCACACAGGACAATACAAGTGTGGAGTATTATTGTACCATTTTCACCGCGATAGAATCGCCATTGGAAAAAGATCTTTTATGGACGGGCAGTGACGATGGCGTGATCTCCGTTAGTAAAGATGCCGGTCAGCACTGGGAAAATGTAACGCCGAAGGATGCGCCCAAATGGATCATGTGGAATTGCATTGAGGCCGATCCGTTCAAAAAAGGCGCTGCCTATTTTGTCGGCACAAAATATAAAAGTGATGATTATACTCCTTATATCTATAAAACGGAAGATTATGGTAAATCCTGGACATTGATCACGAATGGAATTGACAAAATGTATTTTGCCCGCTGTCTTCGTGCCGATCCGAAAAGACAGGGTTTGTTATATGCCGGCACCGAATATGGGATGTATATTTCTTTTGACGGGGGAGCGAACTGGAAAAAATTTCAACTCAATCTCCCGGTGGTACCTATTACCGATATGACGATCAAAGACAATGACCTGATCGTTGCCACACAGGGCCGGGCTTTCTGGATCCTGGATGATCTTACTCAATTACAGGAAATGAATGCAGGCATTGCCAGCCAGCCACTTCATGTCTTTCCCGTGAGCCCCGCCTGGAGAATGACAGGGAATCCCTTTCGGGGTAATTTCGGTACACCCCGGAATGCCGGAGCCAACCCACCCAAAGGCGCGGTGATCAATTATTATGTCAGGGAGCTCGCAGATTCTACGAAAGCATCTGTTGTGATCATGGACAAGAATAAAAAAAAGATCAAAACTTTCGCGACAGACGATAAGGACAACGCACAGCATCCTGCGGACGCACAGCGTCCTGCGGATAAGATGGAATTACAGAAAGGAATGAACCAGTTTGTATGGAACCTTCTTTATCCCGAAGCGGAAAAGATCGATGGCATGATCCTGTGGACAGGAGTACCCGGCGCCATTACCGCGCCTCCCGGGCAATATTTTTTTACACTTAAAGTGGGAAAGGATTCAACCGAAGGAAGTTTTTGGATAAAGGCCAATCCGAATTATAAAGCCACCCAGGAGGATTATGATGCCCAGTTTGAATTGTTACAAACTATTACCGATAAATTCAATGAAGTACAGAAGGGAATCAAGGATATCCGCGCCCTGCGTACCCAGATCAATGATTTTACCGGCAAACAGGACACGACGAATGGTAAAGAGATAAAACAAATGGCCGATAGTATCAATAAACATTTAACTACGATCGAAGAAACGCTTTACCAGACCAAGGCGAAGAGCGGGCAGGATGTACTGAACTATCCTATTAAACTGAATGATAAATTGGGTGGGGTATTCGATGCGGCCAATAGCGGCAACTTTGCGCCTGGAAAACAGGTCAGGGAAGTATACGCGGATCTCGCGCGTCAATGCGATGAGCAATTGAACAAACTCAAAAAAATAAAGGAAGAAGAAATCCCCGCTTTCAATAAAATGATCCGGGAAAAAGAATTACCGGTGATTGGGTTGAAGAAGGAAACATCGGGAGGGAATTAGGAATTTGGGATTGGGAATTAGGTCTTCAAGGGGAATATCCTTACGTATAGTAGTAGTTACAATGAACTAGATAAATACAGGATTTTCGTTGATTGATTATAATAGAGATGGAAGAAGCCATTAATTGGTTGATAAAGAAATCAAAACCAGTGGTTTCATTTCTTTGATGAATAAAACTCCTGAAAAATTGTCTTTCCATTCAGATTTTAAAAATCGATTAAACACTGCATTCATAAAAAATGGGCCAGCGGCGGATTTCATATCACATAGGTTGACAAAGCAGTATGGAAAGTTCATTTTGTTCAATGTATATTCAAGACTTCCGATTACAGGTTTTTTAATTTTGCTTTCAGGAGCTGGACCCAGGTCTTCTACTCCATAACTGCCAGATGCAGCGACAAAACAAATATTATAAATCTTATTAGGCAGTTTTTTGTCAATGATTTCCCCCATCGTCATTATATTATTGTCCTTACAGCAATCATCCATCTTTTCGATTATCTTACTGTTGCGCATTGCATGATATGCAGCCATAGAGCAAGCAACTTTATCGTTTGAATCTTCGCTATACTCCTTTAAAAACAAATCTGCCATCAAACTATCTCTAACCGAATAAAAGATTGAAAATTGTTTATCAGTTTTTATTTCATTCGAGTATTTGTTGCCTTGTAAGGGCTCCCCCCGCTTAAGCATCCAATAGAAATAATTCAGGATTGACCTCCATTCTTTAACACGGTATAAATTCTTCCTAGCAGTATAGCTGTCAATTATTGCATTAATAAACACATTAATTTCCCAATACTCCTTGTCCTGCATCACTGAGCCCGTGTTCCATCCCTCAAAATAATCGAAACACCATTTTACTAGCTTATACTCCTTTATGTGTTGACTAGCAAAGTCTTTAACTGATGGTAATTCTATTGCCTCGTTGAATAACTCATTAGCTATAGTAGGGGACAGTCCAGAAATATCAAATCCTTTCAATTTCAACTTGCCGCTTGCGATTTTTCCAGCCAAATACTCCCAAAAGCCAGTAACCGTCCAGTACTTTAATTCAACTGTACGAATAAATTTCTTAGCATCCTGAATACCGGCCTCTCCTTTTGCTTTCAAGATTTCCATGATCCTATCACAATTGATCCAATTAGATTCAAGATATAGTGAATGTATCTTTGAAGAATCTATCAACATTTTTAAAATCGCACACTGAGCATCCAAAGAAGAACCATGCCCATGATCACTTTCTGAAAGAATTATTATTTCTTTCGATAAGCTGCTTTTATAAATATTATCAAGCTCGGCAGGTTTAAATGTTTTCCAGTTGATATCGCTTATAGGATGAATATTTTCCCTTTCAATAGTGAAAATATCCTGCGCTTTTAAGAAGTTGCAGAAATTGAGCAGTAGGAATAATATCAAAAAGAATATCCGATACATTACTTATTCGTCTTTAAGAATTGTAGCGAAGTGGTGAAGTTTATCGAGAAATAATGGGCGGTAATTAGGAATTGGTAATTAGTTATTAGGAATTAGGGCCGAATTCCTAATAACTAATTCCCAATTCCTTATTCATTTATGAAACAAGATCGATCCTCTTCGTCCGTTCTTTCATTATAGCAATAGCCTCTTCCCGGCTGGAAAAAGCATTATCGATATTGACCAGCTTATCGGCAAGTTTATCATAGCGCTTGGTCATCAGGTAAATAAAAATGTGGAGATAATGAATTCCCTCAAATATCAATGACTTCTTTTGAGCAAATTCATGTTTTAGTTTCAGAAACTCCCCGGGTATCTCTGTGTAATGCATCGCAGGGCGAAGGTGGTGTACCGTGTGGTAACCGTCGTTCCAGCACATCTTGTTATACGATGTATTGATACAATTGATAGCGCTGGTAAAGTTATTTTCCGGGTCGTTTTTATCAATAAAAGAATGTTGTGCCCAGTTACCCAGCATCATCACTACCCGGGCAAATACAAAGGGGACGATAAATATCCAGACCGTAGCTTTCAGGTTCACAAAACACATGCCGATACAAAAAAGATAAAAAGATATTTCGCCATAAGAAAGGCGCATGTATAATTTTTTTCTTTTACGGTTGAACAGGTACATGAAAGTGTCACGGAAACCCAGGAACAGGAACCGGCCCACATATTTGAGAAAATCCCAGATATTGTCCCTGCGGTAAGCCAGCGTGCTGCTTGCGTCATCAGGCATATTGTTTTCCACGTGGTGCATGGCCATGTGATGAACAAAATAGGTTTCGGGAGTATGCCCGAAAAAAGGACATACAAACCAGATAACATAATTATACAACCAGGTGTATCCTTTTTTAAATAATTTCCGGTGGCTGATACAATGAAGCATCAACCCAAAACGGCCCTTGAAAAACATTTGTGATACGTAGAAGTAAGGAAGATAAGCCAGCCACCACCACCAGCCCTGTAACAACGGGGTATACAGCATGATCGCCACTGGTATCACAAGGATATGGATCGACGTCAGTAAATGAATAAACGGAAGATCCCTTTTATCATTCATGTACTTCAGCCAGAATTTTTCGTAGCCACTGAATTTTTTTGGTTCAATATATACAGGATCTGTAAGTGTCGTCAGTGCCTTCATTCAAATGAATATAGGTTAAAACAATTATTTGAAGTAATTAAACCCCTTTATAGTAATCTATTGGTTTCCAGGGAAAAAGATTGATTGAGAGGTTTTAAATCTACAACATTTTCACATATGATTTCCTGAGTTTTGTCATTAAAGGAAAACAATAACAGAATGTTGAACAGATGAACGAGAGAATGTCGAACAGATGAACAAGGAATGCAGAATGTCGAAGGTTCGCACTTTCCCTATTTTACAGGATTTTATCTATGTTCGTAAAGTACTTCGTCTGTTCTGAATTCTGCCTGCCCCGCTGCATTGCGGGGTTCTTCTGTTCGACATTCCCTACATCTTCAACAATGGTTTGATCGTCCTGACTCCCGTGGTAGCGCCGCCATTCAATGTCATATCGACCGGTTTATTGGTTGTCCAGCCGCCACGCGTAAAATCGGGCACATCCATGGTTTTTGATCTTTTCGCCACAGAACTTTCACTTAAAGGGCCGATACTGCTCCACAAGGCGGCATCATATACATCTTCGTCAAGCGGCAATCCGTTGCGAAGACAATCGATAAGCCGCCAATCCATAATAAAATCCATTCCGCCATGCCCGCCCACATCTTTTGCAATGGCGCCGATATGCTCCACGATCGGGGGAGAATATTTTTTATACAGGTCATCCAGCTCTTCTTTTTTTATCCAGTTATGACCAAAGGCAACCCGTTCGGGGGATGGCCATTTACCGACAGAGCCCTTTGTACCACTTAATACATGGATCCTTGAATAGGGTCTTGGTGATGAAACATCATGCTGGATCTTCAGCGTCTTGCCTTTATAGGTTCGTATGAGCGAGGTATTCATGTTGCCGCGATAAGGTTTGTCAACATACTCATTGAAGAAAGGATCTTTGCCAGCCATTTCTTTGGCGAGATCATTCAAAGTAAAATCATTGGAACTCATGCTCACCATATGATCCATCCTGTCGCCCCGGTTGATATTCATACACTGGGCAATGGGACCCAGCCCATGGGTAGGATAGAGATTCCCGTTCCTGGATTCATTTTCTTTTAATCGCCACATGTCTGCATAGGCATTTTTATTAAAGAGCCAGTCCCTTGTTAAATCATGTAAATAGGCTCCTTCGGCATGGATGATTTCCCCAAACATTCCTTGTCTTGTCATGTTCAGCGTGAGTTGCTCAAAAAAATCATAACAGCAATTCTCCAGCATCATACAATGCTTCCTGGTTTGCTCGGAGGTTTCTACCAGTTCCCAGCATTGATCAATGGTTTTTGCGGCGGGAACTTCGGTAGCGGCATGTTTACCGTTTTCCATGGCATACACGGCGATAGGAGTATGCAGCCGCCAGGGAGTGGGGGTATACACCAGGTCAATATCATGGCTTTCGCATAAAGCTTTCCATCCTTCTTCACCACTGTATTCTTTTGCTTTTGGCCGTAACATTCTTTCCAGCGTTTTTTGCGCCGCGGTCACCCGGTCGGGATATTTGTCGCAGAGGGCAACTATTTCAACCCCATCGATATAACTTAATCTTTCCACCGCTTCTGAACCCCGCTGGCCGAGACCAATGACCCCAATACGAACCGTTTCGATCTTGGGGGCCGCGTATCCACACATGTTAAAACGTTGGCCGGCCTTTTCAACTGCTACCGAACGATCCATCTCTTCATCACTGATGCTAAAATGGCTGGCAAAGGCGGGTAGACCAGTTGCCAGTACCCCTCCGCCGATGGCTATCCGGCGTAAAAATCTCCTGCGATTGGTATCCATAATAAGGCAATTTAGTGCGATTGCAAGTTCCCGAAATAAAACTGAGAATGGGACTGGTGGGGAAAATCAGGCAATCGTTTGAGCATTGAAAATTGAACATTGAACATTGATTATTTTGGACGAAATGTTCAATTTTAAATGCTCAATCTTCAATGTTCAATTTCGCCCTCCTTAATACCGCTACAGGGGTCACAATTGGCTAATTTTAAGGGATTTGCCTGCTTTGATTAACTAACTTATAACGCACACATGTAAAATCCTTTCTACATTTGCGAATCTAATAAACGTGGCAGCTCATCGTCAAATATTTCATACTACTTCCCGCTGGCGCTGGAGAACCTTTCAGTGGGTCAGCCGCTTCATTGTATTTAGCCTCCTGCTTATTATTCCGATCGTCTGGATCGCGATGGCCAATGGAATCAAGCCGAAACTGCCTGGTGAAGATCCTGTTTACAAGCTAAGGGTAAACTCAGCGCACGA
>JADGPW010000234.1 GCA_017882265.1 Chitinophagaceae bacterium
CCTCTTGATTTTGTATATACGAATGTAATTGGAACCGTGAACCTGCTGAATATAGCCAACAAGCATTGGGCCGTTCACCCCGATAAGAATCGTGATGGAAATAGGTTTTATCATGTATCAACTGATGAAGTGTACGGTGCATTAGGGGATACAGGTTTTTTTACAGAACAAACTGCCTATGCTCCCAACTCGCCTTATTCAGCATCCAAAGCCTCCTCGGATCATTTTGTAAGAGCTTATGGAGAAACCTACGGACTCCCGGTGGTCATTACCAATTGTTCCAATAACTACGGTCCTAATCATTTTCCTGAAAAACTGATCCCGCTTTTTATCAATAATATCATTCATAAAAAACCACTACCCGTTTACGGTGACGGCTTATACACCCGTGACTGGCTTTTTGTAAAGGACCATGCCGACGCTATTGACCAGGTCTTTCACAAAGGAAAAAATAATGAAACTTACAATATCGGGGGTTGTAATGAGTGGAAAAATATTGACCTGGTTAAATTACTTTGCCGGTTGATGGATGAAAAACTGGGCCACGCCGCAGGCACCAGTGACCAATTGATCAGTTTTGTAAAAGACCGTCCCGGGCATGACAAGCGATATGCTATTGATGCTTCAAAGATCAATAAAGAACTCGGATGGACACCCTCAGTATCATTTGAAGAAGGACTAAGCCAGACCATTGACTGGTACTTAGAAAACACGGAATGGTTAAAGCATGTAACTTCAGGTGAATATCAGCACTATTATGAGAAACAATATAATAAGCTCTGATCAATATTGTAAACTTTAAATTCCCCTTTAGGGGCTAGGGGTATGAAAGGAATCATCCTGGCAGGCGGAAGTGGAACAAGACTTTATCCCATCACAAAAGCCATTTCCAAACAACTGATGCCTATCTATGATAAGCCGATGATCTATTATCCCTTATCAGTGCTGATGATGACCGGCATCCACGAGGTGCTGATCATAACCACACCCGAAGATCATGCACAGTTTAAAAGATTGTTAGGAGATGGCAGCCAGCTGGGTTGCCGGTTTGTTTATGCGATTCAGGAAGTACCTAATGGACTGGCACAAGCATTTGTGATCGGATCTTCTTTTATTGGTAATGATAAAGTGGCCCTGGTGCTGGGGGATAATATTTTTTATGGAACGGGGCTTGACAAACAATTAAAGCAGCTTGCCGGCGTGGAAGGAGGATATGTATTTGCTTACCAGGTATCCGACCCTGAACGCTATGGAGTGGTGGAATTTGATGCCAATATGAAAGCGATCTCTATCGAAGAAAAACCGCTGCAACCGAAATCAAATTATGCTGTGCCCGGGTTATATTTTTATGATAATGAAGTAGTAGCCATTGCCAAAGCCTTACAACCTTCAGCGCGGGGGGAGTATGAGATCACGGATGTGAACAAAGCCTACCTGGAAAAAGGGAAATTAAAAGTTTCTATTCTTGATAAAGGCACGGCCTGGTTAGACACCGGTACTTTTGATTCATTAAATGATGCCAGCGAGTTTGTCAGGGTGATTGAAAAGAGACAGGGAACGAATATAGGCTGTATTGAAGAAGTAGCGTACCGGAATGGATTTATCACCAGGGAACAACTAACTGTTTTGGCCGAAGGACTTGCGAAAAGCGGCTATGGAGAATACCTGAGAAAAATTGCCGCTTCCTGATATGAATTATCATGCACATGCTACGGCCGTTATTGACGAAGGTTGCCTGATCGGGGAAGGAACAAGAATATGGCATTTCAGCCATATTATGCCGGGTTGTACTATCGGGAAAAATTGCAATATCGGGCAGAATGTAGTGGTATGCCCGAATGTTGTACTGGGCAACAATGTAAAGGTGCAGAACAATGTTTCAATTTATGAAGGGGTGAATTGTGAGGATGACGTGTTCTTGGGCCCCTCCATGGTATTTACGAATGTTTTTAATCCCCGCAGCGCTATACCCCGTACACATGAATTCATGCCAACCATTGTAAGAAATGGGGCCAGTATCGGGGCTAATGCCACTATTGTTTGCGGAAATGAAATTGGTGAATTTGCTTTCATAGGGGCGGGGGCAGTTGTTACCAGGCCGGTGCCTGCTTTTGCACTGGTGATGGGCAATCCTGCCAGACAAACAGGCTGGATAAGCGAGTATGGGCATAAACTGAATTTTAATAATGAGGGGATAGCCGTCTGTCCGGAAAGCAGGCAGGAGTATCAATTGAAAAATAACAAGGTGACAAGGGTTAAATAAGAAAGGTAAAACTGTCTTTATTCATTTGTGGATTACTTTGAATGTCGAATACATGAACAAGCCTGCCCGACTGTGTCATTCAGGCGGGGGATATTGAATGCCGAAGTTCGTACATACCTTATCATTTCACAGTATTTCGTCTGTTAGGTATTATTTTTTTACTCAAAGTAGCCTGCAACCCTTTATGCTGACCATTAATATTACCGGATGAAAAATTTTGTTTTGATCGGCGCCGGGGGTTATATAGCCCCGCGGCATATGAAAGCCATCAGGGATACAAAGAATAATTTACTGGCAGCATTGGACAAACATGATTCTGTAGGTGTTTTGGACAGTTACTTTCCTGATGCCGATTTTTTTATTGAGTTTGAAAGATTTGACAGGCATGTTGAAAAATTGAAAAGGCAGGGAATGCCTGTAGACTATGTAAGTGTTTGTTCCCCCAATTATCTCCATGATGCGCATATACGATTTGGTCTCAGGATCGGGGCCGACGTGGTATGCGAAAAGCCGGTGGTCCTGAATCCCTGGAATGTGGAAGCCCTGATGGAGATCGAAAAAGAGACCCGGCGAAATGTGTATACGATCCTCCAGCTCCGCCTGCATCCTGCCGTTATAGCTTTGCGGGAAGCGATCCATAAGGATCCACCCGGAAAAAAGTATGATATTAACCTTACCTATATTACATCAAGAGGACATTGGTACCATACCAGTTGGAAAGGAGATATCCAGAAGAGCGGGGGCATTACCACGAATATTGGTCTTCATTTCTTTGATATGTTGCTGTGGATATTTGGAACTGTAAAAGAAAACATTGTCTATACACATACAGCCGATACCGCATCAGGAAAATTGGAATTGGAAAAAGCCACCGTGAACTGGTTCCTGAGTATAGATGCATCTGCACTGCCAGACAAAATAAAAGAAACCGGTCAGCGGACCTTTCGATCACTTACCCTCAATGGAGAAGAATTTGAATTTAGCGATCAGTTTACGGAGTTACACACCCGCTCATATGAACAAATATTGGATGGCCGGGGCTTTTTATTAGCCGAGGCCCTGCCTTCGATAAAACTGGTTCATTCGATAAGAAATTATATTAAATAAAAGCGCTAAAGAGCAGGGCTTCAAACAATCTGTTCGTTTTGAAGAGGGCTTAATTACCATCATTGGCCGGTACCTGGAAAACCGGGAAAGGTTGAAACTAACAAACGGGAGGTTCTGTTGATCACAATAATACGATCATGAGCGAATTAAAAAGTATAAGCTATCATTTTGAAGAGGTTTTACATTGTGAAATGTGTGGAGAATCTTCTGCAAAACACAGAATTATTGGTCAAAGGCTGAATAAATCGCAAGGGTCACGGCCCCGGAAAAAAGACGGAATAACAGTATCTATTAAAAAATGCCGCAATTGTAAGCTAATATATTCTTCACCGCAACCTATTCCTTTTGATATCCAGGATCATTATGGAGTTCCGCCGGAGAGTTACTGGAAGCCGGAGTATTTTGGTTTTGACAGCAGCTATTTTTCTGGGCAGATCAGCAAGGCCAAGAAATTATTAGATTTTAAACCTGGAATGAGGGCGCTTGATATCGGCGCCGGTATCGGGAAGTGTATGATCTCGTTGAAGAATGCAGGGTTCGATGCTTTTGGTTTTGAACCCTCCCGTCCTTATTGGGAAAGGGCATTATCGAAAATGAAGATCAGTGAAGATCGTTTACGGCTGGGAATGATTGAGGAGGTAGAATATGAAGAAGGCAGTTTTGATTTTATTACGTTTGGGGCGGTTTTTGAACATCTTTATCATCCTGCTGCCGGTCTTGAAAAGGCATTTAAATGGCTGAAGCCCGGAGGAGTTATCCATATTGAAGTTCCATCGTCAAATTATATGATGGCTAAATTGGTGAATTTATTTTACCGGTTAACCGGGACAAATTATGTAACTAACCTGAGCCCGATGCATGTTCCGTTTCATTTATATGAGTTTGCCTATGACTCTTTTGATCAATTATCAAAAAGACTTGGGTACACAATAGTTCATCATGAATATATGGTGGGGGATGTTTTCTATCCTCCGAGGATACTTCATGGCGTATTTAAAAAGATAATGAAATGGAGCAATACAGGGATGCAGATAATTGTCTGGCTGACAAAATAAATATTAAAATTTATAACAGGATGTTTCAAAAAAATGGGATCAGGTAAAATAACCTCATAATGCAGCTGGCTCGAGGTTTATCTTTCAACGTTCAATATCATTATATTAAACTGTATAGAGGCCGTCTCAAAAGCGGTAATAAATAAAATAGCCGGGTCCGAAGGTCACGAAGGACTCCTTTGGAGACTCCTTGGGAGAAAGGCGGGAAGACGGTAAGCATTGACTTTTAAGCTGTGATTTCTTACCGCCTACCCGGCTTCCCGGCAAATAACCTTCAGGCAAGTCATTTTCTGTATTGTATGAAAAAAGTACTGATCATTTGTCATCACCGTACCCACCGTTCTCCCGGGTAACGATTCAGGTATGAACAATACCTTTCCTTCCTTGAAGAACATGGATATACATTTCATACTTCCATTTTGCTTAATGAGAAGGATGATAAAATTTTTTATTTTAAAGGTAATTATTTTAAGAAAAGACTTATTTATATTACAGCATTACTCAAAAGAACGCGGAACTGGGCGACTATGAACAAGTATGATATTATTTTTATTTCCAGGGAAGCCCTGATGGGGAGGTCTGTATTTTTTGAAAAAAAATTTGCCGGCTCCAACGCAAAGGTCATTTTTGATTTTGATGATGCTATCTGGCTGCCGTTGGTGCCGGATGGGAATAAAAAACTTGCTTTCCTGAAAAATACCGCTAAAACGGAAACTATCATCAGGTTGGCTGACCTGGTATTTGCCGGCAACAGGTACCTGGCTGACTATGCAGCGCAATTCAATAAACACATTGCGATCATCCCAACCACCATTGATCCCAACCTGTATATTCCTCAAAAAAAGGAAAAAAAGGACAGCACAATTTGTATAGGCTGGAGTGGTAGTTTTAGCACTATCCAGCATTTTTTAATGGCCATTCCGGCGTTGAAAAAGATAAAACAAAGATTTGGACCAGGTGTTCAATTTAAGATCATTGGGGATCCGAATTATTATTGCATTGAATTGGAGACACAGGGGGTAGCCTGGAAAGCTGCCAGCGAAATTGAAGATCTTTCCGAAATTGATATTGGAATTATGCCTTTGCCGGATGATGAATGGTCAAAAGGTAAATGCGGGTTGAAAGGTTTGCAGTACATGGCATTGGAAATACCTGCTTTAATGTCGCCGGTGGGTGTAAATACAGAGATCATCCAGTATGGTATAAACGGCTACCTGCCGGGAAAGGAGGATGAATGGGTGGAGATCCTGTCAATATTGATCGTTGATAAACAGAAACGAACCACTATAGGTAAAGCAGGCAGGCAAACTGTAATATATAAATATTCTGTTGAAGCAGTGAAACAGCAATACCTTGACAATTTTGACCGTTTAACAGCAAGCAAATAAATTATTTAATAAACAAACCAACTTGATTTTTCGTGGTGTATCTGTTTGAAAATAGCCGGTAAGTTTTGATTCTCAAGTTATTTTTCTTACCGTCTTCCCGGCCTTCCCGGCAAACTGATGTATTACAGATTTTTCTTACCATTTTATGGGGATAACAAAAAACTGTTCCACCTTTCTTTTTTACTCAAAGTCGCTTGGCGTTTCATTTGATAAGACGCTGATGCTTGGACGACTCAATATGTATGTAAACAAAAATGAGATACAGGCTGATATAACAAAGTTTAAAAACAATGTAAAAAAGCTGGAAGAAGTTGATTTCAAAGATGAATATTGTGAGCCCTTGTTCGAAATCCTCGGTGCATCAAAGACAGACAGTATCGATTTTTCTGATTATGAAAAAGCCACCGTGATACATGATTTGAATCAGCCTGTACCAGAGGAACTGAAAAGAAAATATACAGCTATTGTTGACGGAGGTACTATTGAACATGTATTTAATTTCCCAATGGCCATAAAAAACTGCATGGAGATGCTGCAGACAGGAGGTCATTATATCAGCATTACGACTGCAAACAATCAAATGGGTCATGGTCTGTACCAGTTAAGCCCGGAGTTGTATTATAATGTTTTCAGAGAGGTGAATGGGTTTGTCACTAGGAAAATGATGATTTTCATACAGGATGCAGCAGGAAAATTTTCGGATTGGTACGAGGTGCTTGATACGCGTAAGGCGAAAACACGTGTAATGCTGAGCAATTCCAACCCTACCTATTTAATGGTGCTGGCTGAAAAGATAGGAGAGCAACCCAGCTTCCAACAGACACCGCAACAGAGTGACTATGAAATGATATGGAGTATCAATAATGCACTTCAGCATAATAAAGTACCGGAAAATGAAAGCCGCCTGAAATACCTGTACAGGAAATATACACCAAGAAGGCTAAAAATACTGGCGCATAATATCTATGACCTGTTTACCAGGCAAGAAATAGTAAACGAAGATCTTGGTAAGATCAATGCTGAACATTTCAAAAAAATGAAATTATAACTTCTTTACTAACCAGGGATGAACAGCATTCATCTAAAAATATAACTGATTTTTTCTGAAAATTAAATGCGTATGAAAGTAGTCATTCTCGCAGGAGGACTTGGTACCCGACTTACAGAAGAAACAACAGTACGGCCCAAGCCCATGATCGAAATCGGTGGCAAGCCTATCCTATGGCATATTATGAAGATCTATGAGCACTATGGATATGATGATTTTGTCATTTGTCTTGGCTACAAGGGGCATATTATCAAAGAATATTTCATTAATTATTACCTGTATAATTCGGACATCACCGTAGAACTGGGTTCCAATAAAATGGATATACATTTTACAAACAGCGAATCATTTAAAGTGACGTTGATTGATACGGGAAATGAGACCAATACGGCCGGCCGAATCAAAAAGATAAGAAAATATACAGGCGATGAAACATTTATGCTCACCTACGGCGATGGGGTAAGCAATATCAATATTCATGAATTGATAAAATTTCACAAAACTCATGGAAAACTAGCCACTCTCACATCTATTCAATTGCCTGGAAGATTTGGGACCCTTAACATAACTGATGATGGGAGTGTCAACCACTTTCAGGAAAAGGCAGATGGAGACAATATCTGGATCAATGGCGGTTTTTTTGTACTGGAGCCCGGTATTTTTGATTACCTAGAAGGAGATGTAGAAACGATACAATGGGAAAAAAAACCATTAGTTGAAATTGCAAATAACGGACAATTAGTTGCTTATCGTCATAATGATTTCTGGAAATCCATGGATGCGCTGAGAGATCAGATTGAGCTGGAAGAACTTTGGCAAAATGGAAATGCTCCGTGGAAAATCTGGTAAGATGAATTACAAGGAGATTTTTGAAAATACGTATAAAGGAAAAAAAGTTTTATTAACCGGGCATACCGGTTTTAAAGGCTCATGGATGCTGGCGTGGTTGGCTCAACTTGGTGCAATTGTAAAAGGGTATGCCTTATCTCCGGAAAATGAGAACGATCTGTACAACCAGCTCAAAGGAGATAACCTGTGTGACTCTGTTATTGCAGATATCCGGGATAAAGAAAAAATAAAGCAAACAGTACTTAGTTTTCAGCCCGATTTCATTTTTCACCTGGCGGCACAACCGCTGGTACGGCGTTCCTACGAAATGCCTTTATATACTTTTGAAGTTAATGTGAATGGGACTTCGCATCTGCTGGAATCTGTTCGTGCCCTGGAAAAACCCTGTTGCGTAGTGATCGTTACCACCGATAAGGTCTATGAGAATATGGAAACAGACCATGCTTATAAAGAAACAGACAAGCTGGGGGGGTATGATCCTTATAGCGCCAGTAAAGCGGCAGCAGAAATTGTGGTCAGCAGTTACCGGAATTGTTTTTTTAATACAGATAATTTGTATAAGCATCAGAAAGCTATTGCCACAGCAAGAGCAGGAAATGTGATCGGGGGAGGAGACTGGTCAATGGACAGGATCATTCCTGATATTATAAGGGCTTTGCAAGCCGGGCAGGCCGTAGTTATCCGAAACCCGAAAGCAGAGAGACCCTGGCAACATGTGCTGGAGCCTTTATGCGGGTATTTATTACTCGGCGCCAGGCTGGCTGAAAATCCAGAGAAATTTACTAATGCCTGGAACTTTGGTCCGGAAAACAATGATGTGTTAACAGTAAAAGAGCTGGTAGAAGAAGCGATCAGGACCTGGGGAAAAGGAGATTATATAACTCCCACACTGAAAGATGAACCTCATGAAGCAGGGTTATTAAAACTGGATATAAGCAAGGCTAAAAAGGAGCTTCCCTGGAATCCAAAATTGAATGCTTCGGAGGCGATCGAACAAACCATAATATGGTATAAGAATGCCACAGAAACTAATTCAAAGGAATTAGTTATTCAGCAGATCCTTCAATACCAGCAATCCTGATGAAGTTTATTGCAACAGCATTGGCGGGAAGTTTTATTGTGGACCTGGATTTGTTTTCAGATGACCGCGGCTGGTTTGCACGAACCTTTTGCAAAAAAGAATTTGAAGAGATTGGCCATCATAAAGAATGGGTACAGCTTAACCATTCTTTTACTGATCATGCCGGTTCTTTACGGGGCATGCACTTTCAGCTTCCGCCATTTACCGAAATAAAAATGGTGAGATGTATTGCCGGAACTGCGTATGATGTGATCATTGATATCCGCCAGGGCTCACCCACATTCCTTAAATGGGTTGGGATCGAATTATCTGCCGCCAATAAGAGAATGCTGTATATCCCCGAAGGATTTGCTCATGGTTTTCAAACGCTCACGGGTAATTGTGAACTGATCTATCATCATACATCATTTTATACACCCGGGTCCGAGGGCGGTATACGGTATGATGATGCAAAAATTGGCATTGAATGGAAGGGCCCCATTGTAGAAATTTCCGCCAGAGATAAACAACATCCTTACCTGGATGATGGATTTACAGGAATAAAATTATAAACTGATGATCTGCCGGTTTTGTAAAGCGGAATTAACAGATGTATTCATGGACCTGGTAAATTCTCCGGCCTCCAATTCTTTTCTTAACGAAGAGCAATTGAATGAACCGGAAACATTTTACCCGCTGAAAGTGTACACCTGTTCACAATGTTTCCTTGTACAGGTAGATGAATACAAAAAGTATGAGGCCATCTTCGACAGTAACTACGCTTATTTTTCATCATACAGTACAAGTTGGCTGGCCCATGCAAAAAAATACGTTGATATAATGACGGAGCGTTTTGGGTACAATGAAAATTCGCTGGTCATGGAAGTAGCATCCAATGACGGTTACCTGTTGCAGTATTTTTTAGAAAAAGGTATCCCGGTGATGGGGGTAGAACCAACAGCTAACACGGCTGAGGTGGCCATTGGTAAAGGTATCAGGACCATTATAGAATTCTTTGGAGTAGAACTGGCCAACAGGCTGGCCAATCATTGGGACATGAAAGCAGACCTGCTCCTGGGGAATAATGTACTGGCGCATGTACCGGGTATTGGAGATTTTGTGGCTGGCATGAAGATCTTACTTGCTGACACGGGCGTGATCACGATGGAATTCCCCCATGTCATGCAACTGGTAGATAACAACCAGTTCGATACTATTTACCACGAACATTTTTCCTATCTCTCCTTTTATACGGTCAAACAAATTTTTGAATCACAGGGGCTGGAAATATTTGATGTGGAAGAAATACCAACTCATGGAGGCTCATTACGCATTTATGCAAAGCATAAAGAAGATAGCACGAAAGTTGTTTCTGAAAATGTTTCAAAGCTGCTGGAAAAAGAAATTGCAAAAGGATTAAATGGGTTACCTTATTACGATAACTTCCAGCGAAAAGCATTGAAGATAAAACTCGACCTGCTCAGCTTCCTTATCGAACAAAAAAGAGCCGGTAAAAAAGTAGCAGCCTATGGAGCTGCTGCCAAAGGCAATACGATGATCAATTTTTGCGGTATCAAGAATGATTTGATCAGGTTTGTGGCCGATGCCAACCCACACAAACAGGGTAAGTACCTGCCCGCAAGTCATATTCCTGTTGTGAATGAAGATTATCTGAAGGATCAAAAGCCGGATTATGTAATCATTTTGCCCTGGAACCTTATGGAAGAGATCACGCATCAACTCTCATATATTAAAGAATGGGGTGGGCAGTTTATAATAGCAATTCCCCAATTGCAATTAATCTAGACTGAGAATGAAAATATTGGTTACCGGAGCTACTGGATTTATAGGAAATTATGTTGTGAAGGAACTGCTTAAACAGAACAACACAGTAATTGTTTCTTCGGTAAACAAAGAAAAAGCTGAAAAGGCTGAATGGTTTAGCAAGGTAACTTATATCCCTTTTGACCTGCGTGATTTTGATGCGGAGATAAATTACTATATATTTTTTGGCGAACCTGCCATAATGATTCACCTGGCATGGGAAGGATTACCTAATTATAAATCTTCAGTTCACCAGGAAGTAAACTTGCCCCGGCATCTTGCTTTTTTAACCAACTTAATCGAAAATGGCCTTAGAGATTTAACCGTAACAGGTACCTGTTTTGAATATGGAATACAGGAGGGTTGTCTGAAAGAAGAAATTCCTACGTTGCCCGGCAATCCCTATGCAATAGCAAAAGACACACTCAGAAAAGAGCTGGAAATATTAACAAAGCATCATTCATTTTTTTTAAAATGGGTACGATTATTTTATATGTATGGGCAGGGGCAAAACCCTAATTCCTTACTTTCACGACTTGAACAGGCATTGGCAAATAAGGAGCCTGTGTTTAATATGAGCGGAGGACGACAGGAAAGGGATTTTTTGCCTGTTGAAAAGGTAGCCACATACATCGTAAAGATCGCTGTTCAAAATAAGGTAAGTGGGGTAATAAATTGCTGTAGTGGCAAGCCGATAACTGTAAAAGAGTTTATAGAAAATTATTTACAAAAAACAAACCGTCATATATCACTGAATCTTGGTTATTACTCTTACCCGGATTACGAACCGATGCGTTTTTGGGGTGATACGCATAAGTTGAATGAAATTATAAACTAAGTATGGTTATTACAGATAACTACTCTGAAAATACTGCTAATAATTACCTGCCGGTTTTCAGGCAAAAAAAGGTTCCGATATTTCAGAATAAGGTCTATCCTTCCTGCGAAGAAGCACTACTGGCTGAAAAAGGTGAGGTTGAGCTCGTCCAGTCAGCGGTATCTGGTTTTATTTTTAATAAGGCTTTTACAGCGGAGAAAATGAATTACGATGTTCATTATCAAAATGAACAAAGTAATTCGGGTATTTTTAAAGATCACTTACAATCTGTACTGGGTCTATTACAATCTTTTGGGATACAGGAAAAAAAATTGATAGAAGTGGGTTGTGGTAAAGGAGTTTTTTTTGAAATGATGCTGGCAGCGGGGATCAATTGCTGGGGGTTTGATCCTACGTATGAAGGAAACAATGTAAGAGTTAAAAAGGAGTATTTTGATGAAACCCAAAAGGGAATGGATGCTGATGTAATTATTATGCGGCATACGCTGGAACATATCACTCATCCATTTTCTTTTTTGCACACGATAGCCAATGCAAATAATTACAGGGGTTATTTATTTGTAGAGGTGCCAACATTTGACTGGATCGTTACTAAAAATGCTTTTTGGGATATTTTTTATGAACATTGTAATTATTTTACGGAAGAAAGTTTACGGGTTATGTTTGACGAAGCAGTGTCAGGAAACTTTTTTGGGGGTCAGTATATTTACCTGTGGGCCGATCTAAGTAAAATAAAAGGAACCATTCCCGGTAATGTAAAATTTGTCCGGCGTAGTTCTTTAGTGTTTGATGAAAAAATTAAAACGTATCAAAATATTCTGAATGGGTCCGGATCATTTGCCATCTGGGGAGCAGGAGCCAAGGGTTCGACATTTTTAAATTTGCTGGACAAAAAAAGAAAAAGTGTGCAATATGTTATTGACATAAACCCTTTAAAACAAAATAAATTTATAGCAGGTACAGGCCATCCAATTTTTGATCCAGGGATATTAATAAAGAAGCCCGTTGAAAATGTTTTGATCATGAATGAAAACTATCATGAAGAAATAAGAAAGCAAATTGACCAATTTAGCATAACTCCAAATATTATAAGCTTATAACGATGAATGAAAATGCAAAATTTAAAAAAGAAATTGAAGATAATATAATAAACCAGGGAAATGACGAAGTTTTGAAAAAAGCTGCCGCTGATTTCATGGCGGCATCTATAAGGTCAAGATACTCTTATAATTATTCGTGGTTAGGAAGGCCGATCATACAGTATCCTCAAGATATTATTGCTATACAGGAAATAATTTATGAGGTGCAACCGGATCTCATCATTGAAACTGGAATAGCTCATGGAGGTTCACTGATCTTGCATGCTTCTATTTGCGAATTGATTGGAAAAGGGAAAGTTTTGGGGATTGATATTGATATCCGGGAACATAATAAAGCAGAAATAGTAAAACATCGAATGAGTAAGCGTATTACGATGATACAGGGATCCTCTGTTGCGCCGGAAATAATTAGTCAAGTTGCAGAAATTGCAGAAGGTAAAAGAAAGGTATTAGTAATATTGGATTCTAATCATACTCATGAACATGTATTACAGGAAATTATGCATTATTCTCCTTTAGTTACCAAAGACAGCTATCTCCTTGTTTTTGATACAGTAATAGAAGATTTGCCAGAAGATATTTATAAAGATCGTCCCTGGGGAGTAGGCAACAATCCTAAAACAGCTGTTTGGAAATTTTTGGAAAAAAATAGTGATTTTATTATTGACAAATCTATTAATGATAAACTTTTGATCAGCGTAGCACCGGACGGATATTTAAAAAGAATTAAATAGAAAGTGTTAAAAAATCTCTTAAATACTACTTCTTTAAAAGCAAATATCATTGCTAATTTTACAGGCAATGGGTGGATAGCTTTAATAGGGATAATTTTTGTACCCTTCTACTTAAAATATATTGGTCCGGAGGGCTATGGTTTAATTGGAATATTTGCAAGTTTACAAATGGTGTTATCCTTATTGGATAGCGGGTTGAGCACCACATTAAACAAGGAACTATCCCGGCTTAGTGTGAAACCCAATACACAGCAACAAATGCGCAATTTGGTAAAAACATTAGGTACGATATACTGGGGAGTAGCTGTTGTAGCAGGATTAATTGCACTGAGTTTAGCGCCCATTTTGGCAAAGAATTGGGTACAACCTAAAGAGTTAAGTGTACAGACCATTACGTATGCTTTTGCATTATTGAGCATTTCTGTTGTCTTTCAATTCCCATCAGGTTTTTATAGCGGTGGTTTATTGGGTTTACAAAGACAAGTAATACTCAATATAATCCGGATTGTATTTGCAACTGTTAGAAACGTGGGAGCATTATTGGTATTGCTGTATGTATCCAAAAATGTATTAGCTTTTTTTACCTGGACATTGCTTATTTATATACTGCAGGCATTGGTTTTAAAATATATGGTTTGGCATTATTTACCTAAAAGCGGAAGCAAAGCAGTTTTTGACAAACAGGAATTAAAAAATATCTGGCGTTTTGCCGCAGGGATGATGGGTATCGGCCTTACTGTTATTTTACTTACACAGGTAGATAAAATTATTTTAAGTAAAATGCTGTCGTTAGAACAGTTTGGGTATTATTCAGTGTCTTGTACATTAGGCCTTATGATTTATCAGATAATAAGTCCTTTAACACAATCATACTTTCCTAAATTTTCCAACTTAATAAGTTTAAATAATATTGATGAGTTAAAAAAAGTGTATCATCAGGCTTGTCAAATGGTAAGTGTACTAGTATTACCCGCTGCACTCATACTGGTTTTTTTTAGCCGGGAATTAATATTAATCTGGACAAATAATGCAACTACCATGAAAAATACCTGGTTAGTTACTGCTATTTATGCTTTTGGGACGGGTATAAATGGTTTGTTGAATATGCCTTATCAACTTACATTGGCGTATGGATGGACAAAATTGGGCTTTTACCAAAACATAGCACTATTATGTGTTATGACACCTTTAACTATATTTTTGGCTTACTACTATGGAGCAGTAGGCGGCGCTTTATCATGGGCGATTATTAACACTATTTATTTTATAGTAACACCCAATTTAATACACAATAGAATCTTAAAAGGCGAAGTGCTAAGGTGGTATTGGCAGGACAGTGTTAAACCTTTGTTGGCTTGTATCATAGTAATAATGGCGGCAAAATATTTTATGTATGTACCTATTTCAAACCGTGTAATCGCGTTGTTATATATCATTGGCATAGGTATCCTGTCAGTAATTATTAGTGTTCTTTTTGCAAAAAATATTAAACAGTCTGTTTATTCTGTTTTAAAGGAGTTTAAATTGAGATATCTTTAATGAATACAGCATCACAACCATTGGTAAGCATTGTTATTCCGGTCTATAACCAACGGTCTGAATTTTTAAGAGAATGCATTGAAAGCGCCATCAATCAAACCTATGCTAATATTGAAATCATTATTTCAGACAATCATTCCACTAATGGCACAAGTGCTGTCTTAGATACCTTCAAGGACAAGCGGATAAAAATTGTGAAGCCGCCTGAACATCTCCCTCTGACACACAATTTCCAATGGGCTTCGGAACAAGCTAAGGGCGTGTATATTAGCTTTTTACCTTCTGATGATTGGTTAGAAAAAGAATGTATTGAAGAACTAGTAAAACTCATAGATCCTTATCCGACTATTGTTATGGCATTTTGTAATGTGAAACAATATTATAATGGTGTTAAGACTGATTTTATCTGTTTAAAACCGGGAGTATCTTCATCTGAAGATGAAATTCAAGCGTATGCTAAATTGTCAAAACAAAAAGGATGCCTGGTAGGATGTATTCTTCGCAAATCCGTTTATGACAGAATAGGTGGTATTGGAAATGGAAATATGAGCTTCACTTCCGATAGATGGCTATTCATTCAAATGGCAATACATGGTGATGGGGCTTATATCAATAAATCTTATGGAGTTTTTAGAAATGAAAACCCTTTACGAAAATACAGACTTTTTATTTATTCTGAAGACCTTTTAAAGCTATTCCAATTAATTGAACAAAGCTATTTACATAAGATTCAGGGAGGTCAGGAAACAATAGATAAAGAAAGAAATAAAATGACGTTTTATTATTTGAAATCAATGCCTATGAGTTTACGGTCAGGGCATATCGGGGAAGAAGAATTCATAAAAACTCTGGAAAATTTTAAAAAAATTAGTAAAACTAGGTTTATACATTCTATTATCGAAATGTATAAAAAAAAACAATTAATCTGGGTGTCTTCTATTCTATTTTATTTATTAAGTAAATATGAAAATGCTGTGATTAAAATAAAAAACAGAATTAAATTATAAATTTTCCTTGGTCCAGGTCCATTCAAAAAATTATAAACTGCAAATTGTATACGAAAGAAAAATCTCTTGCAAAAGAATTATTTTTATTCAAAAAACAATTTATTTGATGTTAACGTCATTTCTGTGATATCGGACTTTTGATTTTTTAAGTGATGCCAATGAGTTTATAAAAGTGATTAACAAAAGGCATGGAACTAAGATTGGCTGTATTGAAGAAGTGGCTTATCGGAATGGGTTTATTGCGAAAGAGCAAATAACGGAATTCAACGGATAACTGAATAAAAACGGATATAGTAATAATTTACTTTTTTTAAAAAAATATCTTAAGATATAACTATTAACGGGCTTGTCAGGGCATTTATTATATTATTCATGCAGCGGCTATGAAACATGTGCCTATTGCTTAATAAAGTCCTGATGAATGTGTCAAAACAAATATTGGGGGGAGCAAAAAATTTGATCAGGGGCACATTAGAAATAAATGGTGAGAAGGTAGTAGCTTCAACGTATAAAGCCCCTGCACCTCTTAAAGTAATAGTTATCTATCATTATTTCAATTCGTTTACCTTTTTTAAATGCTTCAATATCTCTAATCCTCTTTTCAATAATTCAGGACAATTAAACCTGAATATGTAACTTATAAATTTTTGATTATTTCAAATAATCAGATATCATTATTCAATGAATAAAGTAAAAATATTACATCTTGCGGATATTATCAATAAAAATGATTTTGTTGATTCGTTGGTGAGTAACCTAAATCGAGATGAATTTGAAACAAGTGTAGCAACATTTTTACCGCATTCCTATATTCAAGATCCTGAGTACGCTGATAAAGGGATCGTTCATTATGTATTGGGTATTTCTTCAAGAAAACAATATATAACGGCATTAAAGAAAATTTTAGCAATTATAAAGACGAACAAGATAGATATTCTTCACACTCATATGATGGATGGAGCTTTTCTGGGTTCATTAATTAAATTGATTTATCCCAAAATACGTTTTGTCTTGGGCCGTCATTATTCTGATGAGATCTATCTTACCTTAAATGGATGGAAAAGAAAACGATCATTGATGATTGAAAAATTTTCAAATAAAAAGGCGGATAAAATTATTGCCGTTTCCAGTTTTATCAAAGATTTATTAAAAAAGCAAAAAATAAGTGAATTAAAAATATTCCGTGCAAATTATGGATTTGATTTTTCTCAATCTAAATATAATCCTTCAACAACAGAGGAAGTTGCGAGATTAAAATCTACACTAAAACTTGAAGGTAAATTTGTTGTTTTGAATGTTGGGAGGCATTATTTTTTAAAAAGACAGGACTTGCTGATGACTGCATTTGAATCATTTGTTCATGAATATGAGGATGCCAGGTTATTACTGGCAGGTGATGGACCATGGAATAGTTATCTTAAAGAACTTGCCACTAAAAAAAATATTTTAAATAAAGTTATTTTTTTGGGTTGGAGAAAGGATATTTCTCAATTAATTAGTCTTGCGGATATAGTTGTTCATCCTACAATGACAGAAGCTTTTCCCCAAATAATGATTGAAGCCATGTCCATAGGAACCCCTTTAATAATTTCTGAGGTGTCGGGATCCAATGATCATGTTAAACATTTAGAAACTGGTTATGTCATTAAACCAGGAGATGTGAGTCAATTGAAACATTCATTACAATTTATGTATGACAACCCGATTTTAAGAAAGCAAATGGCCAATAATGCCAGAAACTATGTTATTAATAATTTGCAAATTAAAGATGTGATAAAGGATTATGAGCAACTTTATAAAGGATTATTATTGAAAAAAAGAATTGATGCACATTAAAGATGATATAAACCAATGGAAAGTTAAGAATGGTTGTAATTGGTAACTTCAAAAGATTAGAGAATTACCAGGCATTACTCAAAATCTTTACAATTTTAAGTGATCTAGATGTATCTTGTAATATATGGCAACTGCAATGATGAATCCATATTACAGGTAGAAATAACAAAAATATGGCCTGCTCGTTCATTAAAGGGAAAGTCCCCAAATGTGTACGAACAATTGAAGAATTATGATGCATTTAGCTTATGTTCGATATACGAGGGATTTGGTATTTCAGTGGCAGAAGCAATGGCTACGGGCCTACCGCTTCTTTTATCTGACCTCAACGTATTGCGGGAGATAAGTCATAACAACGCAGTATTTTTTGATCCTTATAACGAGAAAGACCTTGCGGATAAGATCCGTCGTTTCAAGAATGGCGAATATGATGCAACGACCATGGAAAGGAAGGGAAAAGAGATCAGCAAGGCTAACTACTCAAAAAAGGAGTATGTTGAAAAACTGCTGAATATCTACAGCGAGTGTATAAATTCCGGACTATAAGATTCTTCAACCTGGCTGAACGGTACTCAATGATATTTAAAAAGAAACACCCGTGCGCCTGAGTAGACAGGTATATATATATATTATAGCCTATTTTTTTAATGCGGGACTTTCATTTTTTATCGTTTCTCTGTTAACGCACCATTTATCGACCTATGATTACGGTGTTATCAATCTCTATGGTGCTTTTATTTCTTTCTTAATGCCTTTTATTAGCGGGGGTATTTTATATCCCCTATCTATTGAATATTATAAAAAACCCGGTGCGGCCTATCGTCAGTATTTTACAAATGCCCAGGCAATACCCCTGGTCAGTTTAGGCCTTCTTACGGTTGCCTGTCTGATATTTGAACAGCCCCTGGGTCATTTTCTTCGTGTCCCGCCAATTTGGATAGTTATTCTGCCGGTAACCGTTTGGTGGATAATGACCAATGAAGTAACACTACTGATATTCCGCGTCAAAAACCTGCCATGGGGGTTTGCCTTCTTTTCTATTGGAAAGAATCTGACAGAAATACTTATTACCATTGGACTTGTCATTGGATTACATTGGGCATGGGAAGGGCGTTTGCTGGCTGCAGCCACTACACCTGCTATTCTGGGAATACTTTCTATTTATCTTTTTTATCGCTGGACCCTGGTTGGGAAAAGGATCGAATGGCCACAGGTCAGACATATCGCCTGGGTAAGTATCCCTTTCATTTTTGAAAGACTCACTGTTTTTGTTTTGGGAAATGCCGATAAATATTTTATAGATAAATTCGACCTCAAAGGCACGGGGCAGGTTGGTTTATACAGTGTGGGAGCCCAAATAGCCACGATCGTTTTTCTCGTGATCATGTCCATGAACAGCGCTTATCAACCTTATATCTTTCAAAATCTTTCCCATGGAAATAAAGAAAGAGTAAAAAAAAGCACCTCTCTGTACATCCTTGCTGCGGCATTGCTGGTAGGTTTCCTATTTTTAGCGATCCCATTTCTTTTCCATTATTTCATTGGAGAAAAATTTAAAGGAGCCAGTGTATTTGCCTATTACCTGACGGGTGGTTATTTTATGTGGGGTATCTATAATGCTTTTTTACCTTATTTGCTTTTTCACGGGAAAAATCGCCTGATTCTTTATTTATCACTTGCAGGAATGCTGGTCTCTGTTTCATTAAATTTTTATATGGTGCCTCATTACGGGGCTTATGGGGCCGTCATAACCAGTATCATCACGTATACTTTTATGGCAGCGCTATGCATTAAATTTTCCTGGAAATATTTTAAATAGTAGGATGAAAAATAGGTTGAAGAAGATAGCTTATTTTTTATTAGCAATTATATCTGGCAAACGGGGGGTGCAAAGAACGATCAATCATTTTAAGGTGCGTTTTCCTGCCCGATGGAGCCGTTATTATGAATCCAATTATGAATCGGAGAATTACCAATTCTTGAAGGAACAGGCGAAAGCAGGGATGCATATTATTGATATTGGTGCGCATTTGGGATTGTTCAGCGTGATCAGCTCCCAACTGGTGTGTGATTCCGGCAAAATTGTGTGTTTTGAGCCCACACCCGGTACGTATGCTATTTTAGAGCAGACACTAAAAATGAATCATTGTGACAATGTAATCCCGGTTCAGGGTGCCATCAGCAATATGGAAGGATCAGCTGTATTTTATGTGAGTGAGACGCCAGGATACAATAGTAACAGCCTGGTTAAAAACAAACAGGGTGAAGAAGTTACTGCTGCTGACGTGAAACTATTCACCATTGATGGCGTTGTTCATACATTCTCATTACATCCCGGATTGATCAAAATAGATGCTGAAGGAGCTGAGCTGGATGTTTTGCAGGGAGGGGTCAAAACTTTCCGACAGTTCAAACCAATGCTGATACTCGGATTACATCCTCTTTTTATCAAACAGAAAGGGGATAGTCTTGAAAAGATCTGGGACCTGGTAGAGCAATCAGGTTACCAGGTTAAAGAAAATGGTAAGATCGTAACCAAAACTGATTTCTGCAGCCGCAGTTTATTATTTGATGTGCATTGTATGTAACAGGATAACCTGAAGTTTCCTGTTATCGTTACTTATTAATTTCGTTTTATAAGAGGCTTTACTGAACCTATGCACCCAAAAAGAATACTACTTTACTATCCTCCTAATAAGCGTTCAGTAGCTATCGAAACATTGTGTAAGGCAGTTCATGATGCTGGTCATGAACTGGTTGTATTAACGCTGACTGAACGCGGAACTTTCCACGAAGAAATTGAAAAAAAGGGCATAAAAACTTATACAAAAGTGCTAACCCGGAAAAGTGGGTTAAGATATTTTATCCGTCATGCGCTTTATTTGAGACAGTTCTGCAGGCAACATAAGATCAATATGGTGTGGAGTCATCTGCAGGAGGGAAATATCATTGCCGTGATGGCCCGTCCTTTTATTAAAGCAAGGCTAATTACATTCCGGCATCATGCCGAATCCGCTTTTTATGCCGAGGTCGGTAGTAAGCTAGGTTTGAAAAGAAATAAAAAGGAAGTTTTCCTGGATAAAATCATTAACAGGCTGGCCCCGGAAATAATCGTTCCTTCTTCTGATGTTTGGAACAGTATGGAAAAATATGAAAAATGCAAGATGAACAAGGTTCAATTGCTGCCCTATATTTATGATTTTTCAGCTTATCCTAAACCGGATAAGAATAAGGCCGCTGCCATCCGGGATCAGTATGCCTGTTCTCTTTTATTGATCATGGTTAGCAGGATGATCGTTTCAAAACAACATATGCCGGTCTTTACCATACTGAAAAAACTTGTGGAGGAGGGTTTATCCATCAAAATGATCGTCATGGACGATGGACTTCTGCGGCATGAGTTGGAGGATTTTATTAAAGAGAACAGCCTCCAGGATCATATATTCCTGGTAGGGTTCAGGGATGATTTTGTAAATTATATGACGGCAGCTGATCTGCTGATGCATCCCTCGCTTACGGAGGCCAGTAATAACGTTGTTAAAGAAATGGGTTTGCTGCAAAAAGCTGTTGCAGTATGCAGACAGGTTGGTGATTTCAGTGATTATATTATCGAAGGATGTAATGGTTATTTCCTGGAGAAAAACCGGCTTCATGAATCGATTGAATTGGTTATTCGTGACGCTTATAACGATCCTGACAAGTTGCCGGAGTTAGGGAAAAACCTTCGAAATGATGTCCTTAAACGTTTCACTGATTCTATGGAAAACAGGCAACGGTTTTTACAACTTTTAAATTAATCCTGTTAGTACTGTATTTATGGTTATTTCTAATCAAGCGTACATGTCAATCGTAAAATTCCCAATAGGGTAAGAAAAACTTCGTTTTTTGCAGAAGTAGTACTACTCTTTTTTTGCTTTTATCGGATCTTTATAAATAACTTATTAAAAATAAGTAATGGTCTTGCCTAGTTTTACAGTAGCATCAATTGACCAGGAACTCAGGGCTTATTCAACAACAGCCTGTGTAGCTATGATCATTTGCTGTGACACCAATTATCCTTATGCAAGAAAAACCAAACCTGGTATCTATTATCATACCCGCCTACAATGCCGCTTCATTTATTGAAGAAACGATTCAATCCATATATAAACAAACATACAGTAATTGGGAAGTC